>CAYIOH010000339.1:0-5019 GCA_964364975.1 uncultured Bifidobacteriaceae bacterium | reverse complement strand
GGTTTCTGATCCAGCGTGGTTTCGTTTTTCTGCCGCTGGCTTTGCGCGGAGTCATTTGCCTTTTGATTTTACTTCCGGCGCGTTAATCTCGCGCCGGCTTTATGGAACGTTTGCCCGGATTCCGCGATTTTTATCCCGAACCGCTTCCCCACAAAGACGTGTGGAGCGCCGACGCCCGCCAACACATCTTTGGCAAATGGCGCGACACCGCTCGCCGCTACGGTTTCCGCGAATACGACGGCCCGCCACTCGAACCGCTGGAACTTTTCACCACCAAAAGCGGCGATGAAATCGTCGGGCAACTCTACAACTTCGTGGACAAGGGCGAACGTGCCGTGGCACTCCGGCCCGAAATGACGCCCACCCTCGCGCGCATGGTCGCGGCGCACGAGCGCAACTACAAAAAGCCCATCAAGTGGTTCGCCATCCCGCAACTCTTCCGCTACGAACGCCAGCAGAAAGGCCGGTTGCGCGAACATTTTCAGTTCAACGCGGACATCATTGGCGAAACCGACCCGGCGGCGGACGCGGAATTGATCGCGTTGCTGATTGATTCGTTGCGCGCGCTCGGATTGACCGCTGAGGATTTCGTTGTCCGCCTCAGCAGCCGCAACGCCTGGCAGGATTATTTCTCGGCGCGCTGCCACGATCATTCGAAGGCTTACGAGTTCTTTCAAATCATTGACAAACTCGAACGCACGCCGCCGGACGAAAACGCGAAGAAACTCGCAGGGCTGGGCTTCTCGCTTGACGAGGTGAACCAATTTATCAACTCCGGCCAGCTCACTGCCGAATTGAAAGCCATCCTCGACAACCTCGCGGCGCGCGGACTCGGAGCTTTCGTGAAGGTGGATTACCACGTCATTCGCGGCCTCGCCTACTACACCGGGCCGGTGTTCGAGGCGTTTGATCGCAAGGGTGAACTCCGCGCTATTGCTGGCGGCGGACGTTACGACAACCTCGTGAAACTCATCAGCGGTGACAAAGTAAACCTGCCTGCGCTCGGCTTCGGCATGGGCGACGTGGTGCTGCTGGAACTGCTCAAAGCTCGCAACCTGCTCCCGCCATTCGACGCCACCACGGATGTTTTCGTTCTGATCGAAGACGAGAGCCTGCGCCCGCAATCCTTGAAACTCATCCACAATCTGCGCGCCGCCGGGTTTGCCGTGGACTACGCGCTCACACCCGCCAAGCCCGACAAACAATTCAAACGCGCGCAGGAATTGAAAGCGACTTACACCGCCAAGCTGGACAACGACGCCTACGTTCGCATCCGCAACCTGAAGACCCGCGAAGAAGTCGTCGCCGGCGTGAACGACACGGTGAATCATATCCGGTGATGTTCAACGCAAATGAGAGATTGTTGACGCCACAGGCTTCATCCGAGCTTAACGCGTTAGACTTGAAAGTCGCAGCAACGGGACAGGGGAAAAAAAGGTGACGAAAAAGCTCCAACACGTGAATGCATCCAGACTTTAAATTGCCATCAAAGGGAACAATCAAGGGACGCTCATCAACTATCACCGCGGCCTTCTTTACTGCGATCACACCAGTCGTAGAACCCACAGATGCCGAGGTTGATGATGCACTAATGATTTTAGGGATGTCTCGTGGCCGGTGTGTCTGCGTTTATTGCGGCGGGCTGAAGAGTGAATGGGATCACTTTCGTCCAATTGTCGAGAATCAACAACCAACGGGATTCATTACCGAAATCGCCAACCTTGTTCCTTCGTGCGGCAAATGCAATCAATCAAAGGGTAAACAACATTGGAAAGCTTGGTTGTTGGGATCAGCTCCGGGATCGCCGAAGTCGCGGGGCATTCACGACCTTGATAAAAAAGTTGAGCGGCTTGATGCCTATGAGAAGTGGCGACAGCCCATCCAACTGAATTATCCAGCGATTGTTGGGGAAGAACTTTGGACTAAACATTTGCAGAACTGGAAATCACTGCTTACTGCAATGACTGAAGCACAAACTCATGCTGAGAAATTGCGCACCGCTATCAGCAGTCATCTAAAAACATAAGGGATGAAATCGTGATGCCGCTCCTGACGGAGCTTGAATCCATTTTCATCGTCCAACTACAAAGATGCCGCCCCGCCGGTGCTGGCAGCTTCCCAAGCCAGCAACGCGCGCTTGTGCGTGGCGCCCCAGCGATAGCCCCGCACCACGCCGGTTTCGCGGATGACGCGATGACACGAAATCAGATAGCCAAAATATTGTTGCCGATAGGTGTTGCTATCCAGCCCAGATCTGTCAATCTGCCCACGTCTGTTAGATAGCTTGTCTCTTTCAAGGCATGGTGAATCTTCAAGTGAACTCTGTTCAGTGATGATTTTAGACCCGAAGTTCGGGAACAGTCTGTGGAAAGTGCCGGTTTGTCGGACAGTAAATTATCACATGAGCAATAAATTGTTTGTCGGAAACCTTTCCTTTAACACCACCGAAAACGACCTGCAAGACGCGTTCGCCGCGCATGGCACGGTCACCGAAACCAACCTGCTAATGGATCGCACGACCGGCCGCCCCCGCGGCTTCGGGTTCATCACGATGAGCACGGCCGAGGAAGCGCAGAAGGCCATTGCCGCCTTGAACGGCAAGGAACTGGGTGGCCGCGCCCTAACGGTCAATGTCGCCAAGCCACGCGAAGAACGCACGGGCGGCGGCGGCGGCGGTCGTCGTGAATACGGCGGCGGCGGCGGCGGCGGCGGTGGTTATGGTGGTGGCGGTCGCAACCGCTACTAATCCATTTTGGATTTCAGGGCGGAGTTCGGCTGAACCGGGCTCCGCCTTTTTTAAGTTGGCGACGCCCAGCCGGCCCGTCGGCGGGAAGTTGCGTGTCATCAGCGACGGGTTTTGACCAGCCAGCGCATGAAAGAAGAACATATTGAAGTGGAAGGTCGCGTCACGACCGTGTTGCCCGGGACGATGTTCCGGGTGGAACTGCTCAACAAGCATCTCGTGCTCGCCACCATCTGCGGCAAAATGCGCAAACGCTGGGTGCGCCTGACCGTCGGCGACCGCGTGAAAATGGAGATGTCGCCCTACGACCTGGACAAGGCGCGCATCACCTGGCGACTGAGATGAAACGTGTCCTTTCCTTGCCGCGGAGGTAGCGACCTAAAATTGCGAACGATTGTTACTGACCCCGAACCAATCTCAAGATATGCTGCGCTTGATCCGGTAAAGAATGGATTTGTATGATGCATGCCCAAAAAATCAGTCCTCGCAAGGAATACCTTCAGCAGCAGAAGCAGCGTGTTCTGGAGTCGCCCTCGCTCGCGGAGAAGTTTCAGAAGTTGAAATCTTTGACGGTGGACCTCGGTTACTTTAGCCCGGAAGGGATCACGAAGAACAGCCAGGTCAAATACACCGTCAACCTCGAACATGCGAGGTCCCTTTTCAGCTTCGGCTGCCACAATCACGAATGTGTCCGTGGCGATTTTGACCTGAGCGCGGTGCTCGCCGGGGCGGTGGCGGCGCGGCGCACGACTGTGTCCGGCGAAGTGCGCTGCCAGGGCTGGCGAAACCGGGCCGGCATTGACACTCTCCCCTGCAACAATCTCCTGCGCTACAAGCTCACGCTGAAATACTGAGCGCGTAGCAACATCGCTGCGAAGCACGAAGCGCGAGCAGGCCTGCTCACACTCGACAAAACTCGGCGCTCCCGACTACATTGCCGCCAATGTCGTCTTTGAATCAACCGCTGGTCATCGCTGGCAGAACGTTTCGTTCCCGACTGATTTTGGGCACGGGAAAATTTTCGTCCCCGGAAGCGATGCGCGACGCGCTCGCAGCCAGCGGCGCGGAACTCGTGACCGTTGCCTTGCGCCGGGCGGATTTGAGCGGGAAAAAGGACCCGTTCGCGAACATTCTCGAATTCATTGACCCAAACAAGTTCCTCCTCCTCCCCAACACCAGCGGAGCGATGAACGCGGAAGATGCCGTGCGGCTCGCGCGCCTGGCGGTCGCCGCCGGGTTGCCGAAATGGGTGAAGCTCGAAATTCATCCCGACCCGCGCTACTTGCTGCCCGACCCGATGGAAACGTTCAAGGCCGCGGAGATTTTGGTGAAGGAAGGTTTTACCGTGCTGCCCTACATCAACGCTGACCCGGTGTTGGCGAAACGTTTGCAGGACGCCGGTTGCGCCACGGTCATGCCGCTCGGCTCGCCCATCGGCTCGAATCGCGGCATCCAGACGCGCGACCAGATTCGCATCATCATTGAGCAGGCCACCGTGCCCGTCGTCGTGGACGCCGGACTTGGCGCGCCCAGCCACGCGGCAGAGGCTATGGAAATGGGCGCGGATGCCGTGCTCGTCAACACCGCCATCGCCGTCGCAAGCGATCCAAATCGAATGGCCGTCGCGTTTAAGATGGCCGTGGAAGCAGGCCGCGCCGCGCACGAATCCGGCCTGGCCACCCGGCAGGAAACCGCGAGCGCCACCAGTCCATTGACGGGTTTTCTGGACTAATCGGCGCCAAGCCGGAGCTTGCTCCGTCAGGAAACGGCAAATTGCCGTCGCAGTCTTGCCGGTGCGAGGCGGGAAGATATGGGATTTTCAAGCCGCCAATAACATTCGGTCTTGCTGATCTTGTCCGCTCCGCCGTGATCCCAAGAATCTCAAAACCTCAAATTCCCTTTGGCGCAAATCGCGCCACCATCTTCTCCAGGGCGACAATCCAAAGCGGGTGCTCGTTCATGCAGGGAATTCGCGTGAACTCCTTTCCGCTCGCTGCCAGGAATTGCTCGCACCCGCGCATCCCAATCTCCTCGATCGTCTCCAGGCAATCGGAAACGAACGACGGGCAGATCACCAACATTCGTTTCTTGCCCTCCTGCGCCAGGCGCGGCAACTCGTAGTCCGTGTAAGGTTTCAGCCACGGATCTTTTCCGAGGCGCGATTGGAATGAGACGGAATATTTTTCCTTCGGCACGCCCGCGAGCTTCACAAACGCTGCCGTCGTGGCAAAGCACTGCGCGCGATAGCAGGTAGCGTGCGCCGGGCTGGCGACTTC
>CAYIOH010000338.1:0-5023 GCA_964364975.1 uncultured Bifidobacteriaceae bacterium | reverse complement strand
TGCAAGTTATCAAATTGTTCCCCGTTTCTTACGCCGGTGGCGGCATGGCCGGAGTCGGCGGTTTCTTTTCACACGCGCCCGGCTCGCGCTGAAACTGTCCAGACACCGGCTCACACTCGCCCGGAATTGATTTGCCCGCGCCTGGCTTCAACGAGAATGGCGGTTGCGGAGTAAGAACCAGATTCGCTCTCGCCGCTAAACCGTGGAAAGTTTTCGGAAAACAGGTTGAGTCGTGGAAGGGAACAGTGTCAGTCTGGGCACACCATGAGAGTTGATCTTAACGGGCAGGTGGCGCTCGTCACGGGGGCCGCCCGCGGCATCGGCCAGGCGATCGCCGACCTGCTGGTCCAGAATGGCGCACGGGTGGTCTATGCGGACATTGATTTCGAGACGGCGAAAATTTCCGCCGCCCGGTCACCATCCGGCATGGCCCTGGCGATGGACGTGAGCAATGAGGCGCAGGTGGCCGCGGGTGTCGCGCACGTGCGCACGCCGCCCGGCCGCCTCGACATCCTGGTGAACAACGCGGGCATCAACACAGCGCAGCACCGGGTGAACATTGACCAATTCCCGCTGGCCGAGTGGCAGCGCATCCTCGACGTGGACCTGACCGGACTGTTCCTCGTCAGCCGCGCGGCCAGCCGGGCGATGATTCCGAGGAAGAGCGGCCGCATCGTCAACATTGCTTCAGCCATTGGCGTCGTGCCCGCGCGGTTGCAATGCGCGTTTGCGGCGGCCAAGGCCGGCGTGGTGCAACTCACGCGCGCGATGGCCATTGAGCTTGCGCCCAGCGGCATTCTCGTCAACTGCGTCGCCCCCGGCTCGACCCTCACCGAGGGAACGAAGGCGTTGTTTTACGGCGCCGATGCGCTCATGAAAGATCGGGCCCAGCGGATGTTGAGTCACGTCCCTTTGGGCCGGCCCGGCACCACGGAGGAGATCGCCAACACCGTGCTCTTTTTTGCCGCGCCGGAAAGCAGCTACGTCACGGGCCAGATTCTCTGCGTTGACGGCGGCTGGACCGCGGGCGGATTCTTCCGGGATTTCTGACCAAGAACCACGAGACACGAAATCTTCCCATGAAACGACTGACGATGAAGCAGATCAAGGCGCACCGTGTGCCGCGCCGGTCCGTGACAATTTGGTGGTTGGGCCAGGCGGGTTTCATTATCAAGACGCCGGGAGGCAAGATTGCCGCGCTTGACCCATACCTCTCCAACTCCTGCAAAGCGATCGGCGAACAGTTCGGCTTTCATATGGATCGTCAGGTGCCCGCGCCGCTGGCGGCCAAAGACCTGGTCGGAGTTGATCTCTACCTGATGACCCACAGCCATCAGGACCATCTCGATCCGGAAACCATCGGGCCCTATCGCAAGGCCGGCGGACGCGGCCAATTCGTCGCGCCCGCCGAAGCGGTGGAGCGTCTTCACGCCATCGGAGTTCCGGAAGAGGAAACGACGCTGATTTGGCCAAACAAGAGGGTTACCGTCGGCGACCTCACCGTGCGCGCGACGTTCGCGATTCCGTTCGGCGGAGATGACCTCACCCACGTTGGTTATCTGGTTTTCGTCAACGACGGGCCGACGCTCTATTTCACCGGGGACACGGCCTACCATGAATTGCTTGCGGATGCCGTCGCGCCACACAAGCCGGACCTGCTCGCCGTCGTGATCAACGGTGCGTTTCGCAATCTTTGTCCCGCCGAAGCGGCGGTGCTGGCCAAACGGTTGCAAGTCAAGGTCGTCATTCCCTGCCACCACGATCTCTTTCTCGACAACTGCCAGCCACCCCAAATGCTGCATACGAATCTCAAGTTGCAAGGCATGGGCGACTCGTACCGACTGCTCGAGCAAGGCGTCCCATTCCGATTCGTGCGGACTTGAAGCATGTTCAACCGCTGAAGACAGCACGGCAGGAATTACTTTTCCCTAACGCCGGACTTAAAATCTCGCCGACCATGCGCCCAATGAAGAATGAGAAAGATCGCTTTCAAGACCTCGGCTAGATGCTGGAAGTTCACTTCCGCCTCATTCTCCATGATCCGCGGTTGCGGCCTCGCCTGCCAACACGGGCCGGGGTGCCACAAGCGCCCGCAATTGTTCGATGTCGAACGCTTGCAACAGGCCGAAACAAAACAACTCGGGCATCTCCTCGAACTTGCGGTTCTGGGTGAGAACTTCCTTGAGACTGCGGAACGACTCGCGCAACTCCACGCGCCCGATGGCCTGCTCTTCCAAGCCCGCCGCCACCAGCGCCACCGTGCTGGCACGCGGGCCAATGGCGCAGACCGTGACCGGTTCGCCCGGATGCTCCGTGTTCAGCCAGCGCGCCAAAGCGCCGACCTCGCCGGCCTGCAAACCCAACGCCCGATCGCCAATCGTGGCCAACATCAGTGCCCAAAGGTAATCCCGCTCGGTGGGCTTCCCTTCGCCGAAGTAAAACGGGTCCGTGGCCACGACCCGCTGCCCCGCCGCGAGCAAGCGCTCCACTTCATTCGTGGCACTGCGTCGCCCGCCGTCTGCGAGGAGAATCGTCGTGCCCTTCGGCTGCCCGCGCACAAGCTCGGTCGCCGGCAGCGTCCAGTCATTGCCGAGGTGCAGCCGCCAGTCGGTGATCTGGAGGCCGGTCTTTTCTTCGCGCAGGACGGGCGTGGCTTGTGTGACCATGTAGTCCTTCGCCTTGACCACCTCGCGCAGTTTGGCTAGCTGCTTCTGCTGCCACTTGCGCAGCGCAGCGCCGCCCGCCGGGGCCTTGGTCGTGTGTGGCAAGTGCTTGCTTAACGCCAAAGCCAGCGAGTTGAAATCGGCATTGTTCTTGGGCAACTCCACGAGCAATTGCTCCTTGGTCTTCACCTCCGCGTCGGACGGGATTTCGCTCGCGTTGAAACTCACGTCGTCCGGGAAGAAGAAGTCGCCCAACAGCCGGTAGAACGCCTGGCGATTATCCAGTTCGTAGTTGTGCGTGCCGGGATCATCATTGATGTGCGACCGGAGGCGGTTTTCCTGGCCGAAGAGCTTGAAGACGGGGCGGGCGGCATCCAGCAGTGGTTGCAGGGCGTAACCTGACTCGAAGCAACATTGATCCTTCGAATTGTAGGTGAGCAGCGTGGGCCGCGGCGCGCGCATCGCGGTCAGGTGCGTGTAATCCGCCAAGGCCGCCAGATCGCACGGCGTCTGTTCCGGGTCGCCGAGGTCCTTGAGATGCCGGACGCGCGTGCGAAAGCTGGAGTAGCCCGCGACCGGGTTCGACAGCTTCACGCGTGGATCGAGTGCGCTGATGAAAATCGTCTGCCAGCCGCCGCCGGACAGGCCGGAGACGGCGACACGCTCGCGGTCCGCGTGCGGCTGCGCCAGCAGAACGTCGAGACCGCGTTTCAGGGCGAGGTAGAACGGCGACAACCCACTCGTGCCGCAGAGATCGAGCTGGTTCATGCGCGTGTGGGCGTAATTCGGCGGGTTCAACTGGCCCATGCCGAACCACTCGACGTTGAGGACGATGATTCCGCGCTTCGCCTGGTTGATGCACCGAAGCTGCTTGTAAACCGCCGCCTTGCCAATGGGGTCGTGGCCGTTGACGGCAAGGCTGACCGGAACTTTGCCCGCGAGCGTGTCCGGCTCATAAAGCAGTGCGGGAATCCACAGGCCAGGCACTGCTTCATAGCGGAGCTTGCGGATGTGATAGCCCGGACCACCGGGAATGGTGTCGAACCACTCGACGCGCAACGGAGCCTTCGCCCAGCGCGCTGCCTCGCCGCGCAGGACGACACGCTCCAACACATCACGGCGCAATCGGTCGGCGTAACGGGTCCAATCTCTCGCGGAGTTGAACGTCGGCATCGTCGGGATGCGCGGTTCGAGATAGTCCTGCATCTCACGCATGACGGTTTGTGGGCCGACGATTTGGCGCGCGAGGATGGGCTGAAGTTCCTGGGCAAACGAGTTGGTCGCTGTGGACTGCGCAGTGAGCGACGGGACGCAACTGCCCGCCAGAAAACACGCCGCCACAACTGCGAGCCTCCTGCCGCAGCCAGCCTGAAACCGAACGGGCGGCAAGCGGAACGCAGCGACGCGGAGCACGCGGAGAAACACGGAAACCAGGCGTGGCGGCGTCTCGGCAAAGCGCCGTAAAACGGGTTGCGCGAAGATGACGGCGTTCTGCCAGGACGCCGCGACGGGGAGGAGGTTCATGCGCAGTGGGATTTACTTCGATTTGCCTTCGGCACGCGGTTGGACCACGACCAGGGCATAGATGTCGAGCACGGGCACAGTGAACTCGGTGCGCCCGTCCACGACCTCAAACTTGAGCTTCCCCGTCGGCACGCGATCCGGCGTGAGCAGCATCACCTTGGCCGCGGGCACACCAAGGCTCACTTTGACATCGCGGGCCGGCTCGGCCGCGTAGTTGAGCAAATGCAGCAACCAGCGGGAGCTGTTCTCCTGACCATGGACGTTGAAGCGGACGGTGCCATCAACCTCAAGACGCGCCAGCGAATCGTCGTGCCAGAACGGACGCGAGGCCGCGAGCGTCTTCCCATCCAGGGTTCCACCGACGTGGACAAACGTGCCGGCGCCGTGTTTGGCACTCGTGAGAACTTCGGGCGTCTGGGCTTCCTTCAGTCCCAACCAGCCCGCCAGCGGCGCTCGCTCGCGTCGGCGTAAGTGCTCGTCGAAGGCACCGATTGACCCGCTGATGACGAGTCGCGCGCCGCGCTCCACGTGGCGCGCGAGCAGTTCCAGTTGCGCATCGCTGAGGTAACGCACATCCGGCGCGATCAGTATTCGGTACGGGTCCAGTCGTCCGGCCGTCAGCCTGCCAGTGAACACGACGTCGAAGATCAGATTGTGATTCGCCAGCTCGCGGCAAGCCAGCGCCTGGCGGTCGTCATCATTCGCGAGCACAGCCAGGCGGGCGAGCGAGCGCGGCTTGACGTAAAACTCCTCGTGCTTTGCAAGAAAGGCGTTGTAGCGACCGGCGGCTCCCAGATTTTCCAAAGCCGCCGGCTCGCGGAGGAAAAGGTCTCGTT
>CAYIOH010000337.1:0-5039 GCA_964364975.1 uncultured Bifidobacteriaceae bacterium | reverse complement strand
ACGAGCATGACGTGTTCGGCGCGTTCCTTGGGGTCGGCGAGCAGTTCCTTTTCCAACGCGGAATGGTTGAAAAACCCTGCACTTGTCGCTGTCAGCGATTTATTGCTAACGTCCCGCGCTAACAGAATGAGCGACTCTCAAATCAAATTTAGAATCCACGGAGATAACATCGTCGAGTGTGATCGGTGTCTGGATTTGATTGCTCACGCTTTCGCGGCACAAGTCAGGCTCGTTTCGAGTGACCCGTTTCGGCCAGCGTTTGAAATTGTCAAGGATGGCGGTGTTCTATTCGTCGTGGATTTGATTCCCGGTCACGGTCGGTGGGACATAGACCTTCAGCAGATGTTTCGCGACCACGGCGCACCTTTGCGCGAGGCAACGGATGTGGTGCTGACGAAAGTGTCCGGCGATGGAAAGACCGAGCAAATACTTGCCGCGCTGGAATTTTGCAGCGCACTTCCAGCAGGAAATAATGCGTGGCAACGCAACGGACGGGCGTTGGCTTGTGCAGTGGTTGGAATTCCATACCTCTACTTTGCGGAAGTCGGCGGTGTGGAGCTTGACGAAGGGCGTGTCGTCAAGGCGTCGAGGTTTCCAAACCCGATTGTTCCCTTTTCCTACCTCACAGCCTCACGCGCTTATCGCGTCGTCTGCCTGCCGGTTTATGCGCCGAGTCCTTCGAGCGACGCGAAAATCCGGGCTGATTTCACTTTGTCTTTCGGCGTGGAGATTGGGGAGCGATTGTTACGCGCAGTTATTGAAGGTGCGTCACACGCCCAAGCCGAAGCCGAACTGACATCGCGCGCCCTGCTGATGGTTGAGATTCTGTCTGCCGGTCGAAAGCGTGTTGATACTCTGCGTGGCAAGGAGTGGAGTGAGTTTCTGAATCAGCCAAGCGCGCAAGAAAAAGCCCGTTGGTTGGAACGTCGTAATTTGACCTGGAGGCGAAAGGTTTCAGACAAGGTGCGTGTGTCTGCCACTTTTGCAAAGCTGGTAAAAAGGTTTGAGTCGGCTTCGAGTCTGGCAATCGGCGCAGGGGCAATCCCAATTTGCCTGATTCCGCAATCGAAGTGCGCGGGACTAGCCAAGAAGCTTCAGCAACTTTATGGCAATCGTCTTACCGCCGATTTTATTGTCTGGCTTGCGGCAAACGAGCGTCCGTTGGTTGTTGTCTGGATCACGGGTTTCAAACCTCGCGGCGATGACTCACGTCCCGACCGCGGGCTTGTGCCGCTGGCCCGGATGCTCTTTGGAAACGAGGCAAGGTTTTTGTCGGTTGTTTCAGGGCCGGGGAAAGCTGAAATGTGGCGAGCCTTCCAAAATGATCCCGCCAAGCTGGCGACGGAAAACGGATTGTGGGAAGCGGTGATCAATTTGAGCGATGCAGTGCTGGCTGACAGTGCAACGCTGCGAGGCGGACCCGCGACGTTGCTGACCAAGTGCGACATCGCAGTGCGCAAGACCATGGTGGCTTTTCCAGCGGTGGCATCGCCGGAGAAGTTCACGGAACACGATGTTGACTCGGTGCTTCACCTGTTGTTCTCGCGCTCCGGCAATACAAATATTTTCGAGTCCATGTGCAATCCGCCGGGTGGGGATTGGAGCGGCGTCACCCTGCGGGAATCTGGCTCAGGCACAGAGTATCGCTGGACGTCATTGCCGCGAGTTTCCGGCAAAGATGGAAAACGTCCCGACCACGTCATCCAATTCTCTCAATCAGGCAAAGAGACAATCCTTGTTGCCATCGAATCAAAAGACACGGCGGGAAAACTCGAAGAAAAAGTCGGGCGACGTATGAAGAAGTTCATGCACGATTTAATTTCGAGTCCGCCGACAATTTCAAAGCCAGCCAGTGGTGATTGGACGCCATACAGTGACAAGCCGCTGAATCTGGTTTCGGAAGTGATTTCGGCAGGAGCGTTCTGCTGGGAGAATCTGGCGAAACTTGAAAGCTGCCTCAAACACGGTGAACTCGACGCTGCCTTTGCGTTGGAATTCTTTTCAGACGAAAAGGCATCCTTGCTCCACATCAAAACCAACGTCAACGCCAGCTTTCTCGTTCCGATCATCCGAAAAGCTGCGGAGAATTTTGGCGGGCGGCTCAAAGTTCAAATACACTGACTCCACAACGGCGTCCACGCCGGTTCGCATGAGTTTGGTGAAAGGAGAATTTCCCGTCGGCAATGCGAGTCTCGATTCAAACAGATGTTTTGGCAGTGCTTCCTGATAGGTTCGCTCACCAGCGTAGCCATCAAACGTCACCACCCACTTCGCGCCAATATCATTCAGTCGTTCCAATTCTTCGTAGAAACCAGGCACGTCAAATTCTTCCCTCAAGTATCTGCCGCGCGTTCCGGCGTAGGGTGGGTCGAGAAAAACCAAGTCGCTTTCCGCCACGGTGGACAAAGTTTCACGATAATCAGTCTTGGCAAATGACACGCCTTGGAGCGCGATGCTCCACTTGCGTAAGATTTCCCGCAGGCGTTGAGGCGCGATGCCGGGCCGTGTGTGATGGAGCGAGTTGTTGAAATCACCGTCACCGTTGAAACGAATCAGTCCATTCACGCAAGTGCGCGTGAGGAAAAGGAAATCGTGCGGGTTGCGTGTCCGATTGAAGGAGTCACGAATCGCATAGTAGGCCGTGTGTCCCTGGTTTTGAAGTTTCTGCCAGCGTTTCGTGTATTCGGTCGCTGTTTTCTCCGGCTCGTCGCGGACGCACACCCACAGGTCAATCAACTCATCAATCACGTCGCCAGCCACAGCGTCGCGGCAAGGGCGAAACGGAAGCATCGCGCCCCCGCCGACGAACGGTTCAAAATATCGCGCGGCCTTGGGAAACAAACGGCGCAAACTCGCGGCAACGGAGCGCTTGCTGCCAGACCACTTGATGACTGGCTCGAATGGATTGTCGGCGATTAGCATGGAACAAGGTCTAACTTTGGTGCGGTTCGTGTTCGCTCTGTCTCCTGCCTGATTCGTTTGCAGGCGAGGTCAAAATAATTCTGGTCAATTTCAAACCCGGTGGATTCCATGCCGTATCTCATGCCGGCAATAACTTCCGTTCCCGAACCAAGAAACGGAATGAGCAGCTTCCCGCCCTGCAAACCAGAAATCATCATCAGTCGCTCCGTCAGTCGCAGCGGTTTTTGCGTCGGGTGTGAACCAGATTCCAATTCTTCCCGCGCCTTGTTGTTTGGAATATCCCAGACGGTCCGAAGCTGTTTCCCGCGCTCCTTCAAATTGTCCTCTGGAAAGTGAGCCGCCTTCACCTCGTCGTAATTGAAGCGGTATTGCCGTTGCTTGACGCCGGTGTGAATCCAAAAAATCGTCTCGTGACTGGCTGTGAGACGACGAGCCGACAAGTTTGGAAATGCGTTCCGCTTGAACCAAATCACCTCGTTGATGATTTCCAAGCCAAGAATCTGGCAGGCGACATTGACCACGCCTGCATTGTGATAAGTGGCGTGAACCCAAATTGAGCCGGTTGGTTTGACCAGCCGTTTGAGTTCGGAAAGAAAAGCCATCGTCCCTTCAAATCCTTCGATGTTGCAAAGCTGATCCCAAGAATGAGCCGCCAGCTTCCACGTCCCGCCCATGCCCGCCAGAGCATCACCGCGATCAATCTTCCAAGTTGCTTTCGTCGAAGCGCCGTAAGGCGGATCAGCAATCGCCAAGTCGAACGACTGCGACGGCAACTCCGCCATGCCTTCGAGAGAATCTTGCAGGCGTAAACGAGCGCCTTCTTCGGAAAATGTTTTTCCTTTGGTCATTTCGAGCTGGTTTTGTAGGGCGTGGCTCGCTCTCTGAGAATGTGGGCAGCGTGCAAAGCGGCATCATCATCGTCGTATTCCGATGTAACCTTGTCTGCTATGACGCGCCCCTTGAGTTCCCCCTCTGGGACTTTGAAAAACTTGGCGAACTTGGAAATCTGCACCTCAGTTGGAAATCTGTCGCCATTTTCCAGCCTGCTCAAAAGGGTTGAATCAATACTGACTGCGGCTGCAACGACGCGAAGCGGTTCTTCTCGGTCTCGCCGCATCTTGCGAATGAATTCGCCAAAGCTGGATTTGTCCCGCATGTGTCTTGACTGATTGTGTCAAGACACATTTAGACATTACGCCTTCACCTTGTCAATCGCGAAGTTTGAACTTACGGGATTTTCGCAAACGTCTCCGCCAGCGCCACGACTTTGAGCATGGCTTTGCTCTTGTTCACCGTTTCCTGAAATTCCGCCTCGGGCTCGGAGTCGTTCACCCGTCGGAGCGCACCCGCTTCACACTCCGCGAGCAGGCCGTCCTGTTCCAGGAAGCTGTCGAAGTCCGAACCAATGTGCGCTTTCTTCATTTCGCCGCAAGTTCTCGCATGTGAGCAATCGCGCCAGCTTGAACCGGGCGCACTTGGTTGGCCATCAGTGTGACAACGGCAATGGTGTCGCCGTCCAGTTCGGTGAACTCGACTTCGTAGCCCGCCGCTGCGCGATGCACGAGCACAACAGTGCCGATGTCGCCGGCGCTCAGACCGTGTTCCGGCAGGTCACAGTCGAGAATTACATCATCGAGTTCTTTGATCATACTTGTTTCTTTCTTTTCAGCGGGTAAGCGGTCACAAAGCGCGGTCTCCGCTCGCCGCGCTCAATAAACCACACCGAACGAACTCCAGCAACTGCGCCATTGAGCATCGTCATGTCGCCTTCCACTACGAAGCGGACGCCGAGCGGGACGGTTTCTTCTTTGGCAATCTCGTGTTCGCGGGCGTGCTGACGCAATGCTTTGGCGAGAGTTTCCCAATCGTCCACGTTGAACCCGTGGCTGGCGAAGAAGCGCGCCTTGCCTTTGCCCGCCCGATGTTCCGGGTTCAGCAGATAGAGCACGATCTTCGCCCTCGGCACTTCGGCTTCATTTACGAGCGGAAGTTTCATTTCAAGTTATCAGCCGTTCAAGTTTGAGCCTCGTCATCCCGCCGTGCGGGACTGCTACGGTGTCTTGGCAAACGTCTCTGCCAGGGCCACGGCTTTGAGCATGGCTTTGCTCTTGTTCACC
>CAYIOH010000336.1:0-5063 GCA_964364975.1 uncultured Bifidobacteriaceae bacterium | reverse complement strand
GTATGACATTGGAAAAATTCTGGCGCGCGATCCCGGCGCGCTGAAAAAACCCGATTCGCCGCTCTGGGGGCGCATCGGCGAATATCATTTCTGGAGCGAGCCGTTGTGGGGCTACTACCGCAGCGCCGATCCGTGGGTGATTCGCCGTCATGCGCAATTGCTCGCGGACGCCGGCGTGGACACGCTGATTCTGGATGCCACGAACGCGGAAACCTACCGGAAAGTTTATCTGGCGCTGTGCGCGGTGTTTCAGCAAATCCGGCAAACCGGCGGTCGCACGCCGCAACTTGCGTTCATGCTCAACACGCAAGCGGGCGGAACGGCGCAGACGCTTTACAATGAATTTTACAAACCCGGCCTTTACCCGGAGCTGTGGTTTCGCTGGCAAGGCAAGCCGCTGATCATTTGCGATCCGGAAGCGGTGACGCCGGAGTTGCGCGAATTCTTCACGATGCGTACCGCGCACTGGCCGTTCACGCTCACGAACACGCCTTACGCCTGGCATTGGGAGGCCACGTATCCGCAGCCTTACGGTTACACCGACGATCCGAACCGGCCGGAACAGGTGGTGGTTTCCGTCGCACAAAATCTCCGCGCCAAGGATGGCAAGGTCACGAACATGAGTTCCGGCGAAGCACGTGGGCGCAGCTTTCATGACGGCCGACAGGACCCGACGGCAGGCGCGGTGAACCATGGCCACAATGTTCAAGAGCAATGGCAGCGCGCTTTCGAACTCAAACCGCCCTTCGTGCTCGTCACCGGCTGGAACGAATGGATCGCCGGACGCTGGGGCGAGCCGACGGGGCCGCTGGTGTTTGTGGATCAACTGGACCAGGAATTCAGCCGCGACATCGAGCCGATGACGGGCGGGCACGGCGACAATTACTACTGGCAACTGGTGGCGAATGTCCGCCGCTACAAAGGCGCGCCCGCTTTGCCGAAAGCGTCCCCGCCCAAAACCATCCGCCTCAAGGACGGCTTCGAGCAATGGCGCGACGTAATACCGGAATTCGCGGATCATGTCGGCGAGACGACGCCGCGCGACTTCGACGGTCTGGCCGGCCTGCATTACACGAATCGTTCCGGGCGCAACGAACTGGTCGCCAGCAAGGTCGCGCGCGATGCGAAGAACGTCTTTTTCTACGTCCGCACGCGAGAAGCCATCACGCCCAACACTGGCACCAACTGGATGTGGTTGCTAATAGATGCCGATCAGAATCCGGCCACGGGTTGGGAAGGCTACGACTTCATGGTGAACCGCACGGTGGATGCGAACAGTGAATCGTGGCTGGAGAAAAACACGGGCGGCTGGAGTTGGAAAAAAGTTTCCCGCGTCAGCGTTCGCGTTGCGGGCAACGAACTGCAACTGGCCATCCCGCGAACGGCGCTGGGTCTTCCCAGAAGCGGAACTCGGACGGCGATTGATTTCAAGTGTGCGGATCACCTCCAGCGTCCTGGCGACATTCCGGATTTTTACCTCAGCGGAGACGTCGCGCCCGAAGGACGATTCAACTACCGGTATGCCGGCGAGTGATTGAAATGGTGAGAATCGGCGCTGATCCCCCGCGCGATCAGTTCCATTGCCAGCGGACCGGCTATAGCCGGAACCCAAAACTAGTTCACTTCGCGGCTGTTTGCTGCGCGGGCCGCTCGGTTTTCAACCGCACCGTGGTGAAT
The DNA here is from genome assembly GCA_964364975.1 of uncultured Bifidobacteriaceae bacterium. Lineage (GTDB taxonomy): Bacteria > Verrucomicrobiota > Verrucomicrobiia > Limisphaerales > JADLHS01 > JALOTT01. The sequence continues at coordinate 3,386 of CAYIOH010000336.1, read as the reverse complement.
GCGTTCGGCTTGTAGGGCACGGTGACGGCATCAGCCGTTGTCACAAGCTTCTGTTTGTTCTCCTCGACGCCGTTGCACAAGTGCGCTTCGCGAACCTGGAAAACCGGGAATCGCAATTGTGCTTTGCCGCTCCGGCCCGCAATCTCCCGGAAACGCAGGATGAACCCGTCGCCGTCCTCGGCTTCCTTCAGCGTCACGATTTCGAGATTGGGCGCATCGAGGGTGAGGAACGAGCCGCCGGCGGCGGGCATTGGCCGTCCGCTTTGGGCGATGGCGGCCGAGAACGAGGACAGGTGCGGATACGCAAAGACCGGCGTGCGCGTGTCCTCGTCAAAGTGCGCGAGGTCTTCACGGCTCAGTTCGCGTCCGCTCGTGATGGAGTAGCGGAACACAAAAGTCCCGCCTTGCTCCGCGCGATAGTTCGTGAACCAGTAATTGTTCAGCGCGTACGAATAGACGTGACCGTTCGCGATGGGCAAGTGGGCGAGCCACTTGCCGCGGTTGATGTCCGTGAGCGTCACCAGCGGCGCATCCGGCGTGGACCACGCGACCGAAAAACTGCCATCGCTCACATGCACAAGATTCTGCGGCGTGAACCATTCCCGGCACGCACCCGGCATCTGGTCGTCGTTCGGACGACACCAGCCGTTTTGAATCTGGTATTCCAAGCCCGGCTTCTCCGCCGCAAACGGGAACGCAAAATACACTGCTTCCTTCGCGCGCGTCTCGTTCTTCTCAATCGTGTTCACGATGTCCACCCGCTTGATCTTGTCGTGGAGCAGATACTCGCTGCGGATGCGCGGCGTGTTTTTGGACTTGGCCAGAACGACAATGCGCTGGCCGAGCGGGGTTTTCACGTTCTCAACGATTTCCGCTGAAGCCGGCGTCTCGACTTGTAGGTTCGCCGGGGCTGTACCAAAGGTGCAGTTGAGAATCAACGAGCCCTCGCCTCCGCTCACGTAAAGATACTCGTTCAACTTGTACGGCGACTTGGCGTCCGCGAGTTCGCGGTTCGCGCTCTTGTCGAACAGGCTGGTGAGCGCGCCGGTCTGCTTGTCCACGGTCAGCCGATAGAATGAGTTCTCGATGGTCTCGCCGGAGATCTTTTCGTTCGGTTGGTGCGCGTCAGCCTTCAAACCGCGAATGCTGTAAGCCTTGTATCCCATCGGCGGCACGTTGGCGGCGGCAAACCGGATTTTCCGCCAGCCGTCGCGTTCGAAATACACGTCCATCGGTACGACCTGGTCATTCGCGAGGTCCACGAGTTGTTCGCCACTGCCGATTTCAATTTCAACCGGCGCGGTGCGCGCGCGGTTCTGCCAGTTGAACGTGATGATGCTGCTGCCGTCCACCTCGATGGTTTGCGCGAGGCGGTTGTTCGCGCGCGCGAGCAAGTTCCGCGCGTCAAGGTTCGCCCGCGTGGCGTAGTTTTCCTTGATCTCCCACTGCCGCTCGACGAATTGCCGTCCGGGCTGCGAAATGCTGTTGTGCGCGCCCCAAGTGTGTTCGTCGTAAAACATCACGTTGCGCCAGGCGTTCCAGAAATCCTGGGCCGGATAGCGATTGCGCGGCTCGAAAATCGAAGCCAGCGCCGCAGCGGTTTCTCCGGCGGGCAAAATCTGCTGCGTCTGGCGGTTGAGCGTCGTGGCTTTCGCCGTCGAGCCGACGCCGTCCTCCCAATACGCGCCACAGTCGCCGCGCTGCACGGGCAGCTTGTTCGCAAAATGTTTTTCGACGTAGTTGAAATAGTCCGCGTCGCTCGCCACGACGAGTTTCGGGAACTCGTATTCCTTGTTCCACGCGGCGATGGTGTCCGCCTCGCCGGTTTCGGGAATCGCGGCGTTGTCCACATAGGCACCGTAAATCATTACGGCGTCGGGCGTATAGTCGTCGCGCAGATAGCGCACGAGAAATTGCGGAACGCTGCTGCGGAGATACTCGACGCTCGACACGTCGCGTCCCCAGCCCGGCCCGACGAGCCGTTTGAGTTGCACGTAACTGCGGGCATACCACATGAAGATGCGCTCGCCATTCATGCCTTCCCAGTAAAACGGCGAGTCCTCGTTCAGATTGCTATGATGCAGAATCGGCGCGCGGGATTGATTCGCGCCGTTCGAGAAACCCTTCACGCCGACGTCGCTGAATAGTGTCGGCAAAAACCAACTGTGCGACGGCGCGTCGGTGATGCAGGCGAAGTCGAAGTTGCCGCCCTGCTCGCGATGCAGCCGGTGCGTGAAATACATCGCGCGATAAAGCTCCTCGCCCGAGCACACGCCGGTCATCAGGTTCAGGTAAAGCGCGTTCATCGCCAGGCGCCCCTGCTTCAGATTGGCGAGAAACTCCTTGCGCGACGGTCCGGTGCGGCAATCGAGAAAATTGTCCACCAGCCACGCGGTCTCGAAGTTGAACTTGTAGAGCGGATACTTCGCCAGGATGTCGAGGACCTGGTCCGAGTTGCGATTATCCAGCTCATTCACATGCGGCTGGAGGTCCGTGTAGCCGACGTCGTTGTGGACCTTTGGGCAAACAAACACTCGCCATTGCTTGGCAGGTTTGAAATCGCTTTCGGCCTTCCGCAACTCGCCATCAAGCCGCACCTCCAGCTTCACCTTGCCCGGCGGAATGTTCGCCGGCACGTCCAGCGGTTCGCTTAAAACGCCGAAGTCATACGCGTTGGTAAAAGTGTGGGCGAGGGTTTGTTTGCCGAAACTGATTTTCGCCTCGGCTTTCTCGAACCGCTTGTTGAACGGCAGGACGAGATTGCAGATTTCCGCCAGCTTCCCGTTATGCTTCCGGAAGAAAATAGTGGGCTCAATTCGCGGTGCCGTCGCCGGCGCGGTTTCGGCCCGCTCGAACACGATCGCGTCATACGCCAGGCTGCCGAGCCCAAGCGGAATGAGCGTGATTTGATTTCCCTTGGGCTTGAGCCACGCGCCGTCAAGCGGCACGACGAGGTGTTGCTTTGCCAGCAGCATGTCGTTGCCCTGTTCGCCCCACATCGTATGCATGGGCGCGACACGAATCAGGAAGAGGCCAGTCTTGTCGTTGACCTTCACCTTGAACTGCCGGGGCGCGCCGGTCGTGAAAATCAAATCGAGCGAAAGTTCGTAGCGCGCTCCGACCGGCTCCGCCAAATCGAACGCGATGGTGTATGGCTTCTCGGAAACTTTCCCGTCGAACCCGGCGGAACCTTCTTGGTGCCCGGCGAAATCCCGGCTCACCACGCTTTCCCCAACCGTGAAGGTCAGCGCGCCCCGTCCGCCCGGCGCAAACTCGATGGACAGGCCGTCCGGCTTGCCGATGGACCAAAGCGGCTCCGCCGCGGGCACGGCGAGCGTGGCGAGTGAACAACAAAACGTCAGGAGACTGGTTTTCACATTCATGAT
>CAYIOH010000335.1:0-5075 GCA_964364975.1 uncultured Bifidobacteriaceae bacterium | reverse complement strand
CGATGACGTGGAAATTCGTGATCAGGAACCCTTCGTCGTTGATGAAAAAGCCGGAGCCGAGTCCGGCCGGCGTGCGCACCTGCACGACGGCTTCGCCCAGTTGGTTGACGAGGTCGCGCACGTTGCGTTCCGGGGCGGGTTTCGTCGCGGCCTGGTAGAAGCCGGATTTCGATTCGATGACCGGCTTGGTTTCGGCGGGCGCGGGTTTCGCCGCGGTTTTGGCGCCCGTCTTTTTGGCGGGGGAGTTTTTAACGGCTGTTTCAGTTTCATCATCCTTGGAAATCTTCGCGATACTGCTGCGCGGGACCACGAGCACCGTGTAGCCGACGTCCACGGCCACGGAGTCGCGCTTCTCGGAGAGGATTCTGCCGGTGATGGCGGCCTGGTCCTTGAGTTGCAGCGTGTCGGCCAGCGCGACGTGTGCGCTGCCCACGAGAACCACCCAAGCGAGATGCCGCAGTCTTAGCATGGTGTCACCCTAACGAAGCAACGCCGCTTTGACAAGCGAACAGCCGAGGGGCTGCTAGCTATTTTCAGTGGAATGAACTGGGCGCAACAAGTTCTGCCAGCGATGCGAAGCGATCTCCCTCTTCCAGCGGGAGAGGGCCGGCGTGAGGGAGAGCGCACAGAAATATCTGGAAGCACAGGCCTGAACCCATCCGTCGGGATTCTTTGGCGTCTCTCCCCGCCCCGCCGTCGTCACGCGCTGATTTGGCCTCGCCGCGCCATGTCTTACTTCAGGCCGATGTTCTGTTCATACTTGGTCTGATACGGCGTGGCGGGACACACGCCCCGCAATGTCCAGCACCGCCACACCACCGGAAACAAGCCATACCGATGTTCATTAGCCACCCACAGGCGCACCCGTTTTCCGCCAGCCATGTTCAAGTTCTTGAATCTGTTTGGCCCGCTTCCACCGCCCCGGCCAAATCCGGTCGCTTCAGATGAAATCGCTAGCCATGACCCCATCTGCCACTCCTTCAGAATAGTTCAATCACAAACTAAGAATTGATATTACGAGCCAGGCTTCAGAGCTTGGCTCTCTTTTTGGTGCGTTTGGCGGACGAGTTCCGGCGCAACCGAATCACGGGTGACCAGGTTATTGCCATCGCTCAACTCTTCTTTTGAATGATCCGATCCGGATATCGGGCGCGACTGACAGCCGTGTCGTAGCTGATCAGGCATTTGCAGTACAGATCGTAAAGGCAATTGTCCATCAGCATCATTCCTTCCTTTCGCCCGGTTTGAATCGTGTTCTCCAACTGGTGGAGCTGGTTTTCGCGGATCATGTTCCGCACGGCGTTATTGGCGATCAACATTTCATAGGCCAGTACCCGGCGTGTTCGGTCCGCCGCGGGCAGCAAGTCCTGCGAAATGATCCCCTGCAAAGCGTTGGCGAGTTGGAGAATGATCTGGCGTTGCGCGCTGCCCTCAAAGACACCGATGATCCGTTCCATGGCGTGCGAGACGTTGGGTGAGTGCATCGTCGCCAAAACCAGATGACCGGTTTCCGCCGCGGTGAGCGCGGTGGAAATGGCTTCGAAGTCGCGCATTTCGCCCACGACGATCACGTCCGGATCCTGGCGCAGGACGTGGACGAGTGCGCGATTGAACGAACGCACGTCCGTCAGCACCTCTTGTTGAACGACGATGGCCCGCTTGTTTTGGTGCACAAACTCAATCGGGTCTTCGATCGTGACAATTTTGCAGCGACGTTCGCTATTGATGAGATCAACCAGATAATTCAGCGTGGTGGTTTTCCCAGCGCCGGTCGGACCGGTGACGAGGACCAGTCCATTTGGCTTGCGCGCCAATTCATCAATCCTCTCGGGCAAACCGAGTTCCTCGCGCGTGGCCACGCGCTCGCCGCAAAACCGAAAGCTCATCTCGGGGTGGCCGTTGCGCCGATAGAATGTGGCGCGCACCCGGCCGGCCACGCTGTGCAGCAGCGAAATGCACAGTTCCCATTCCTGCTCGAACTTTTTCTTCTGTTGCTCGTTTAGCAGACTTTCAGCCATGTCGGTGATGGCCTCTTCGCTGAGCGCGTCCTCGTCGGCGATGATGATTTCGCCATTCACGCGGAACGCGGGCGGCACGCCGGACACCAGATGGAGATCGGAAGCGTCAAACTCGCTGGCAGCCGATAGGAAGCGATCCAGGTTTTCTGTGCTCATGGATGGAAGTGTCGCCGCCACCAGCCGCGCACCCGGGACCAGAGCCCGACTTCCGCAAGCCGGGCCAACGCCGCGTTGACCTCGGAACAGTGCGGATTCAGTTGTTCCGCCTGGGCGTACGAGTTCCGTGCCGGCCCGACCAGTCCGAGCGCGTGCTGGCATCGGCCGAGTTCCAGCCAGAGCAGAAAATGGCCCGCATTCCACTCGACCGCTTGTTGAATCAGCTTCAACGCCAGCGCGAACTGCTCGTAGTAATAACGAATCCGCTCCGCCAGCCACGCCACGAACCAGTCATTCGGCGCCAAGAGCATGGCCTTGTCGAAGCAATAGTTTGCCCTAGCCTCTTCGCGCGCCAGCAACACGTCGCCGCGGGCCAGCCAGATGTAGGGAGTGTCGCCGCGTTCTTCGATCGAGGCGTCCGAGAAGGCGAGGGCGCCATGAAGATCGCCACTCCGGCCGAGCGCCACGGCTTTGGCGGCGAGCAGTTCCGGTTCGTGGGGAAACTTTTCCAGCGCCTTGTCGGCCCAGAGCTTGGCTTCGCGGAATTCGCCCAATTCGATCAACATGCGCACCTGGCCGGTCCAGGCCGCCGCGTTCTGGGGATTGTATTCGAGCACCTTGGAATACAGGCGCAAGGCGGATTCGAAATCCCCGTTTTCAAACGCGGTCCGTCCCCGGTCGAAATAGTAAGCTTCGTCCTTGACCGGCACATTTTCCTGATCGCGCCACTGGTCTTCGTGCTCATCACCGAACTCCAGATTGATAAATCGGCTCATGACATGATTTGACGGCGCCAAAACCACCGTTTGAACGGTTTTCCAATGAACTGCTCTTTTGTTATCACAGCCATCCCGAGCACCGTTGCTGAAATAGCGGCCTCACCGACGCCGTGGCCATAGGATATATTAACTTCAGGCCACACAAACCAGTTATTTTCGGGCACGACCAACTCACCCGAGACCGGCATATGAGCCTGGCGCGCCATTGGGACGCCGTTAACCTCCAACGCGGTTTTTCCGAATTTCACTCGATCGCCCGCCGTGGCGAGCACAGGCCCGAGGCCATAACCGGCGCGCATGTAGATGGCAGGTTCACCCACATCCCTCTTCAACGAGTACGCAATCCAGTCCCCGCGCCGGACGGACTTGGCCGAAGCGTAGGCGCGAACAATCACGACGTGGCCGCGGACGTTCATCGGCACGAAGCACCGTTCCTGGATGAAGTGCCGCATCGGCATGTAAACCAGCGCGCCCAGCACAAGCAGCGACGCCATAGATAAGAAGATTCGTGTCCGAAATCGCACGTCCGACATCAGCGGTTCACAAAGATAAACGACGCCTGTGCTGTGAATCGAAAGCAATAGTCCGAATGCCAGATTGCCCGCGGGATAACCGAGCCACACAATGAACGCCGCGAACAAAACGCCGCTCACACCAAGTGCTACCTTGCCCCAAAGCCGCTTTCCGCGCACGTAGAACGCCAGCCCGGGCACCAGCAGGCCTGCGACGAACGCGGGAAAAGGTATCGTCCCCGGCAGCGGCACCCGGTCCAAGTGGAGGTGGCGCCGTAACGAAGCGGCGAGATTCCAGCGCGGGCGATACCACCTTGCCCGCGGCGGATAATAAGGTGAGACGAACTTGCTCATGCGGAATGGCGTCTTCGTCCTCGACCCTGTCAACATTCAGGGCTCGGCCCGCTTACCAAGAGCGGCCGAGGCAAAGTTGCTGCAACACTCAGTGGCGCTGCTCGATTTCAAAGCGCACAAGTTCTTCTGGCTCATAAAACTCGCTCGTTTTCTGTTCGGCTTTGATCTCTCCGACGATTTGCTCGAACAGCTTCACGGCCTCGCTGCAGTTGCGGCCTTTGTAGCCTTTGACGTGTACTTCCACGCTGCCGTCTGCGCCGATGGTAATGTTGAATTCGCGTTGCGCCATGCTTTAGCCTTCCCAATGCCGCACTTTTAGGTGAATGGCCCGATCCATGCTGGTTTCCTCCTCGACGACGACGAACCCGCGGGTGCGCATTTCATTGAGCAACTTCTGATGGACGTATTGTTGCACGACCGCCCCGCTCAATTCCTCGCCCAGCGCGCGCAGCGTTTCCTCGTTCTGGCCAGACCCAGTGACGCACAACGAAGCCCGTCCGCGCTCGTCGCGGGAGAACGTTACCGTGATTCCCTCGCGCGTAACCGTGATTCGCTGGCCGCGACCCAGTTGGTCTGTGACCACTTCGCTGCGCGGGATCTCAAGGTTCACTGAGTTCGATTGTTTTTGCACGGTTTCCCCCCCGACTCGCTTCGCGGTTTCTGAGGCAACCTGATAACCGAGTGAACTGGCCGCCGCCACAACGGCCGCGCTGAACGCCGGCCACGCCGCGATCACTACCGGAGCTAAAATGCACACCGCGCCCATAACTTCGCTTTCTTTCTGCAACTGCGCTCACGCGCCCTTGCGATTTCCGTCTTTCTTCAGCTTTGACCGGGCTACACGCCATTCGTCACACGATAATTCCCGCCGTTCCCATCGTTCGCGTTGACGAGTCCGGGCGCGAACAATTTTCACCACAGCCCACACAAAAGCGAACACTACGGCCAGAAACACCGCCCCGACGATGTGATTGGCCAACCCAGCTTCGTCAACGATCCCGACCACGATGAGCAAACAAACCATTGCCGCCAGCGTGATGAGGAAAGGCGTCGCATCCCGTCCGCGATCTTTAAATTCCTCAAAAAATGTTTTCCAAAATGGGTCCATGTTGCTGCTGTGTTCGCGCGGTTCGTCAAAACTCCATCCGCCGCTTTTGTTCTTCACCTGGCCTCGCGCGCGGCACGCTCGCATTACGGGCGCGGCCTTCGGCCCCACTGCGGAGCCGGTTGAGTTGGGAGTCCATCGTCTTGGCCAC
>CAYIOH010000334.1:0-5082 GCA_964364975.1 uncultured Bifidobacteriaceae bacterium | reverse complement strand
GCCACGGCTCGTTCGAGTGGTAATCGGCGTTGGGTTCGGGCGTCAGATCGAGCCATGGCCGGTCCTGCTGGGGCCAGGCGCGGTTCGCCCCAGCGAAGTTGTGTCAATACTTCGGCCCGACGCCTTCAGGGAAGAACAGGTAATTCTTCAGAGGCTCGGGCCGCTGTTCCTGCGCGAAGGTGAAGATGGGCGTGACGCGCGCGAGGGCGAGGGCGCCGCAAATCGTGCCGGCCTGCCTCGAGAATGCGCGCCGGCCGAGCGCACGGGTGACTTGTTCGGATCGGTCGTGGTCCATGTGGTTCATAACGCAATGTTCCTTTCGCGCGGTGTATGGTCGAACTGCGCCTCAGTGTTCGCCGCTCGAAGGCATCACTTCAAACCATTTTCATCACGCCTCACTGACACCCTCGTGACAACTTTTTGAACACGCCGTGGAGTCCGCGGCAACGTCCACGCAACCGCCGGCTCTCATTTCGCGCCCCGCGCTGCGGGCGTGTCCGAAAATTCGCCCATCGTGTGCTGCCCATCGTGGCCACGGCTGTTCCAGAGCATTTCGCCGAAGTTGGGCAGCGCCGGCTCGGTGCGAACCAGCTTCCATTGACCGCGCCCGTTCCGTTTCCAGGTCCAGGTCACACGCTCGCCTTCGTGCCGTGGAATGCGGACGCGACCATGATAGTTGAACGGTTCGTCCCAAACCATCGTGCCGCGGAACCGATTCCAGGCGGTGAAACTGATCAGCCCGTCGCCCGCGCGTGAGGTGTCCCATGTCCGCACCTGGGCCACCACATACGGAATCACGGTGCGCTGATACCACCACAACCACGCGCGCCGCACATACTCGGTGCTGTAACCGTTGCTGTCGCCGTAAGCCGGATCGTAGAACGACATCAGCCGGTCAAGGTCCTTCGCCTCGAACGCCGCGATCAGCCCGCGAAAATTTCCCAGCACGGCCTCGGCCTCGGTTTCGTGACCCGTTTGCACCCCTGTGAAAACCCGCCAGACTTCCTGCGTCGCGGGCAGCGATTCATCCGTCCACCGAACTTTCTCCGTCCGGCTGCCACCGTTCGTCACCACGACCTGCTCGACAATCGGACTTTCATCCGCCGTGAAGAGCAAATACTCCGCGAAGTTCACCGTGCCTGACAGCGGCGCCTTCGCGGGAGTCGTGGCCGTGATGCCGAACGTGCCGGCTTTAGTCTGGTCGAGCACGCAGGAGTTTGTGCGGATTCCCTCCTTCACCACTTCCCATTCCGGATAAACCTTCGCGCCGGGGATGCGTTTCCACACGCGATACGATTGCGCCTGGGCATCCCGCTCCCAGGTCAGGCGGAGGTTGTTTCCCTCGCGTTGGCCGCGCAAGCCCGTGACCCAGCGCGGAACTTCGACGGTGAACGGCTGTTTCTCGTAGAGGTTCTCGCGTGATTGCAACACCGCAATCGCCCGGCCGCACTTCAACACGCAGGCGCGGTTGGTGGCATTGCCTTCGCCGCTGTTCTCGGTCGGTGGGTAATAGCGATTGAGCAGTTCGTGGTAAGCGTTGGCCGTCGAACACTCGCCCGGCTGGATGATTTTCCCGAAGCGTTGCACCACGTTTGTCGGCGTGCCGACCGGCAACAGCGGGATGAAGTAATAGCGCCCGCCGGTGTCGGGGATCATCTCCTTCATCAAGTGTGGCAGCAGCGCGCCGTAAGCGGCGCGCTCCAGGTGACCGTGCGCCAGTTCGAGGTCCAAGTCTTGAAGCATGGTGTCGTACTCGTGCAGCGTGTTGCATTCTTTCAACTGGTAGGCCACTTTGGTCTGCAGCAGCACGTCCTCCTTGCTGGCGATCAGTCGTTGCTCGATGATCTGACGCAGCGTCGGGTAAATCACGTTGTCAAAATGTCGTTTGTCGGTGCCTTCCCCGTGCCAGATGTCCTGAGGCGGCTCGATGGAAAACACCGTCGCGCCGAGGAGCGCACCCTCGATGATGAATGCGCGGTACAGCCGCGCATACGAATCTTCGTCCGTTTCCAACTCCGCCTCCGTGCCGAAGACGCCGGGCCGAATGAAGTAGGATTCGCCTTTGGTCCACCACCACCATTGCGGCTCCATGCCCCAGTTGTCGCAGTAACCGGCCAGCCACAATCCCCAAGCCGCCGCTTGCGTGAGGTAAAACGACGGCGGGATGCACTCGTTTTGCGGGAGAAGATACGCGCGATATTCGCGGAACAATTCCCGGAGCGGACCCGCCAACCGGTCGCTCGCCAGGTGCGCCATGTCCGTTTGGAGCTGCAGCGACAGGTGCTTTCCGTATCGGCCGCAAAGCTTCAGCACCTCGCCGAGGTAACGCAGGTTCGCGGGGATCGCCAGGTCCAGATCGCCGCCAAATTCACTGTAGTAAGCGCAGCGCCACTCGACGATCTGCACGGCTTTGATGCAGGGGAATTCCTTCAGCAGCGTTTCGATCACCGGGAGCGGTGTTGTCCACTCGACTTCATCGCCGGCCACTTGCAGCACGATCGGAATGTTGTGCGGCTGCACGACGCGCAGCATGCGGCGCCACCCATCGAGGCGCTGCTGCACATCGAGCGCCGGCGGGTCCATGGTCACGACGCAATAGGGTCGGATGTCTGCCGGGAGGTTTTGCCAACATTTCACGGTCAGCTCACCGGTGCCCGGCCCGTAGAGGATGATTAGCGGATGCTCGCGGGAGATGGCAAGTTCCGGCGGCTTGCAACCAGGCGGTGTGGGAGCGGCCAGGCCGTCCGACGCCAGAAGGCCCGACAGGGTCAGCGACAGGAACGCGGCGTGCCACGCCAATCGTTGGGTTTCGAGGTGTGCATTCATCGCTGCTTCAAATTGAGCATTCCGGAGGCATGAATCCAGACACATTGCGGAATTGCCTAAACAAAATCACGCCAGGCAGCGAACAACAACCTCGCTCGCCGTCTCACCAGACCGACATCAGAATCAACCAGCGGTTGTTGTGCGGCAGCCACGGCTCGTTCGAGTGGTAATCGGCGTTGGGTTCGGGCGTCAGATCGAGCCACGGCCGGTCCTGATGCAGCCAGGCGCGAATGATGCCGTTGAGCAAAGCGCCGGGCACCGCCCCGCGCAGGTTGCCCGGAATTGTGTTGTACCGGTGATGATAATTCGGCACAAACCGAGCGCCGACGCCTTCCATGAGCGACACGCCAAACGGATTGCGACCGAGGATCCAGTGAACCTGGTTTTCCGCCAGTCGCCGCCCGGCAGCCACACCGAGTTTCGCGGCCAGCGCGCCTTCGATGGCCACATCCAGATGGCGCATCGTGCCGCCGACATACCAGTCGTTGACGTCTGTGTAAGCCGGGAAATAAACGAGACCGTTCGGGCCGGGTGACCGAACCAGGCCGAACGGCGGGGCGCACAAACCCTGCAATTCCTCCACGCGCCGCCCGGCCACGGGTTTGATGTGGGCGACGAGCGGGTCGTCAGGAAATGCGGCGGCGAACTCACCTAGCGTGCGGAAACTGTCCTCCGGCTTCGGCTGCTGCAAAAGGCTTTCGACTTGCGCCTGCGCCGCCTGGCGATATTTCGCGTCGCCGGTGGCGGCGTAAAGGGCGGTGAGCGTTTCCATCCTGCCACCAATCTTCTCATGCAACCTGACGGCGAGGCGGATGAACTTGCCGCCACGCTCGGCTTCGCCCGCCTTTTTCAACGCGGCACCGGTCAGCGCAAAACCCGCGGCGCACCACGTGCGGTCACCGCCGCGTTGCGTCACGGGCCGATCATCGCGCGTGCCGGGCTGATTGTCGGTTTCCTTTTCCGGCTCGCCCCAGTAACGGTAGCCGGTGGAGATCGTGTTCACCACGAGGTCGAGCGATTCGGTGTCCAGCGCCTTGAGCAAAAACTCCGCGCCCCAGAGCGCCTCGTCCAAAATGTCGGCACGTCCGTTTTGGTCGCGGTCCCACTGGTCGAACAGCCGCGGCTGGCGATGGCAGGCCACGGCGAGCGCGTAAAAACTCTCCGGCGTGAAGCCGCAATACTTATTGTAGTCGCCCGCGTCGTGCCAGCCTCCGGTGAGGTCGCGGTGCGTGCCGTCCGGCATCCGCGCGTCGTCCAAATGGCAGGCGGCGTGAAAGCCAGACACCGCCGCGCCGCAGCGTTGGTAGTAAAAGAAACGGTAGACCGGTTCGGCGGCTTGTTGGTGGAGCAGATTTTCGCCAATGGCGAACGGCGGAGAGAACACCGCCGTCTTTCCCTCGCCGGCGGCGATCACATAACAACCGCGGTTGGTAATCGCGGAAAAATCGAAAGTCCAATGGAAGCGGTCCCAGTCGGCGATCGGCTCGCACCGTTGCCAATTGCCGTGAAGAACTTCGCGGAAGTTTTCCACCTCAACGACGCTGGCCGTGGGCACGACTTCCAAGTCCGACGCGGTTTGCAGCACCGCAGTCTTCGTTTCCGAGCGCGTTTCGTAACCGAGCTGGTCCACCAGGATTTCCATGCCCGGCGCGCGGCGCATTTCGATTTCCACGTCGTCTAGGTGGAAGGATTCCGTGGTTTCGCCTTCGATCCAGAGTTGGACCTGGTGGCTGCGCAGCGGTCGCGTCGCGGTGAGTTGGTAAAGTTGCCACCCGTTTTCCTCGCGGCTGACTTCGCTGGTCTTGTCCACGTGCAACACCTCGGCGGGTCGCCGTCCCTGCCGGCCCGTCCAGACGAGCGAGAGTTGAAACTGGTTCGTCGCTGGCCCTCGGATCCAAACGGAACCGCTCACGCTGCGGATGTCCGGGTCCAAGCGGAGCGCAATGGTGCGCACGCCTCGAACGCCGTTTGTCCCGGCGGCGCGATTTTCATCTTCGCCGCCGTTGTAGCTGGCCACAAAAGATCGCCCGCTGATCAGCGCCCGCGGGCCGGGGTTCACGCAGAGCGAGCGAGCGCCGTGGCGATGAACCGTGTCGGTTATGAAAACCCGCGCGGGGCCGTTGGTCGTTTCCACACCCAGCGGCAGCCAGCCACCGAGCCGCTTGGCGTCCAGTTCGAAAGATGGGTTCGGGGCCACGTTGGCAGGAACTCCCCCCGCTGGCACGGCCAGCGCCGTCAGGCAGAAACAGCTTCCGA
>CAYIOH010000333.1:0-5089 GCA_964364975.1 uncultured Bifidobacteriaceae bacterium | reverse complement strand
TCACTTGCCGGGAGATGTCGGCGGGTTGCCAGGTATTCATCTCGTCAAAGCAGCGGCGGTCGTCCAGGATGACCGTGCCGGTGGCTTCAAGCACGCCCATGTTTTCCTTTGGTTGAGCCTTGCGGCCTTTGGAACGATTCACGAAGTCGTCAGGCGCGGGCACAAAGTCCACGCGCTCGCGGTCGCGTAACGCGAGATACGCTGTCGTGCCAAGTTGCTTGCCGGGAATGTAAAGGTTTTGGGTGTGGGCGGGCACTTTCTCGCCTTCCGCCGGGATGTAACCATCGCGGAATGTTTTGTAGGGCACTTTGCGCGAGCCACCGAGCAGTCGCCAGATGCCCGCGAGGTCGTTGCCGACCAGTCCGGTGTTTAGCGCGTCGCCGGCGCGGATGCGGTAAATCGGCGAGGGCCAGCGGAGCCGTTGCACCGTCACGTCGTCGCGGTGGATGATGGGTTTCCGGCCCGCAGTTTCAACGCGCGTGATTGGGGAGGGATGTTCCGGTTGAAAGAACTGGAAATGCTGGTGGTAGATCGTGCTGCCCGCCCAGCCGTTTGAGATGCCGTCTATCACCGGATAATCGCGGACGCCGGTCTCCGCAAAGAAGCTGCGGATGGAAAGGTTGATCTCGCGCGTGAGTTTCACCAGGTCCGACACGGTGACGGGTGTGCGGTTCATGTTCAGCGGACGATGGGCGCGGTCCCACGCGAGGAAATGCACTACGGACAGCGGATTGCCAAACGGCGCAAACGTATAGCCGAGCGTGTAATGCCGGGACAACCCGTGACGCGAACCCTCGAGATCAACCACCACCTCGGCGGGATTGATTTCCGGACACGAACAATAGAAGCAGGGATGGCGGTCGCGTTCGTGCGTGACGATCCGGGCGTCATCCCAAAGCGCCCGGGGCTTGGCGATGTTGAGGGCGGCGAGCCGCTCGAAATCGGCGCGAAACCGGCGGATGGGAATCGAGAGAACATGCTCGCCGTGCGCGCCGTGCAGACATTCCGTGGGCGTGGCGAGGTTTTGAACTCTGCCGCCGACCTGAATTCGGGTGAGGATGTGGCGCGCGAGGATTTGCTGCGCGTGAAGCACCAACATGCCGACGCCCAGCCCATGACGTTCGATGAGGAGCAGGATGTCGGCGGCGATTTCCCGGCGGCGGTCGCCCACGATCAACCAGTTCTCCGCCGTCTTGCTGATGTAATCGAACGACGGCTTGGTGATGATGTCGGAGAACCGGGCGTAAAGCTGGCGCTGGTAATGTTTCGACCCCGGCAGTTGCAGGTAATCGAGGGCGGGCTGATTTGAATCAAACCCCTGACCCGTCTCGCCACCCGATAAAACCGCGATGATCCTGCGCGCATTGGCCAGGTGCGCTTTGGAAAACTTCGGTGCGGTTCGCGGTTTCATAACCGCTTGATTCTTAACTCCGTTCGGACGCCATCGAAACCGGCGGAAATGCACCCTGCCTGACTGGCGAGTCAGACTTGAGAATCAATTTTGCAGTTACGTATCAGCCATCGCGCTTGCCACTATCGCCCGGGCCACTAAGCTTTCCTCTGGAAGCGATGCCCTACGACCTCTTCATCTCCTACGCGCATCAAGGCGACAATACCTCCCGCGAAGCCGTGGCCGCATTGGTCGCCCGGCTGCATGCGGAACTGGAGGCCGATTTCCGCCGCCGCTTCAACCGCGATCTGGAGATATTCTTCGATAAGGAGGACATCCGGGATTTTGACCATTGGCAGGTCCGCTGTCATCGGGCGTTGCGTGACTCGCGCTTCTTCATCGCCTGCCTCTCCCGCACCTACCTGCGCAGCGATGCCTGCCGCTGGGAATGGGAGGAATGGTGCCGGCACGAACTCGAACACGGCCTTGTGGGTCAGGGCGCCGCGTCGCTCTGGTTCGTGAAACTCGAAGACCTCGACGCGCCGGAGGATGCCGCGTTGCTCCGTCGTTGGAAAGGTGACTTGCTTCAGCGCTTCCACATCCAATGCCACGAGTGGCGGCATGACGACCACGGCAACTTCCTTGATGCGGCGGCCCGTTCCGAGTTGCAGCAACTCACCGAGCACGTCGCACAACGGCTGCGATTGCTCACGCTGGACCGTGCCCGGCGCGGCAACCTCCCCTGGCCGAACGCGAACTTCGTCGGACGCGAACCGGAACTGGCCAGCCTGCGCGCCGCGTTGCTCGATGCGCCGGAGCAATCCCCGGCTGGCATTCATGGCGTCGGCGGCATGGGCAAGACCGCGCTCGCACAAGCCTTCGCTTACAAAGAGGCCGATGCCTTTCCCGGCGGTTGCTGGCTATTGCGCTGTGAGGGCCGCGACCGGCTGCTTACCGTCTTCCGCAACCTGGTGAACGATCTCGAAATCGAACTGACCGACGAGGAAAAGCTGGACGATGCCAAAGCCGTGCGGCGCGTGTTCGACGTGCTGCGTGCGCGCGGCCCGGCGCTGTTCCTGCTCGACAACGTGGACCGTCCCGCGTTGCTGGCGCAGGAGCAGATGAAACTGCTGGCCGGCCAGCCGTGGGCGCGCGTGCTCTACACCACCCGGCTGGCTCCGGACGAATTCGTAAAGGCCGGAGCCGTCATTCGTCCCTTGGATTTGGACCGGCTGCCGGAGAATCAGGCCGTTGACCTCATCCGCCGCTATCAGCCAGGTCAGGTGTTTGCTTCACCCGAACACGAGGCCGCTGCCCGAGAGATTGTCCGTGAGTTGAGCGGACTCACGCTCGCCGTGGAGACGGCTGCCCTCTATCTGGGGCAATGCGATCCGCGCGCGGCCGAACCGCAGTATGCGGTGGACGTGCGAAATTATCTCAACAAACTGCGTGAAGACCTGAAGACCGGCGGCAGCGCATGCGTGATGAGCCAACTGCGCGAAGTCACGGCCACGTTGCGGCCCACGCTGGCCCGGCTGGATGCTCCGACGCGGACAGTTCTGCAAATTGCCTCACTGCTTGCGCCTGATGGCGTAGCCTTGCCGTGGGTGCGCGCGATTGCCGGACAAAATCATCCGGAACTGGCTGCCGATGCCGTCACCGGCCAGAGCGACCCGTGGACACAGCTGATCCGTGGTTTGATTGGCATGAGGTTGTTCCAACCGACTGCTGAACCACGCGTCGTGGCCATCCATCGCATTCTCCAGCGGGTGTTGGAAGCCGAAATGCCGGAGGGACGAGAGGTGCTTCAGAGTAGGTTGGTTGTCCACGCCGAAGCGCGTTGTAAGTTCCTACAGGAAGGCTGGCTGAATTGGAGCAACCGCTGGGAAATCGAACCATTGCGGGCGTTTGCGGAGGATTTGCTCACGCTCAATCATCCTCGGGCATCCTATGTGGCGAACAAGGTTGCTCAACGTCTGCATGATCTCGCCCGACACGGGGAAGCTGAGCGCTCTTTCGCCGCGCGCTGGCGATCGACGAGCAGAGCTTAGGACCAGAACATGCGAACGTCGCCAGAGACCTCAACAACTTGGCGCTGTTACTTGCGGACACCAATCGATTGGCGGAAGCCGAGCCGTTGATGCGGCGGGTCGTGGAGATTTTTCAGAATTTCGACGGAGAAGCTCTCGAAGTTTACGCCGGAGCCCTCAACAACTTAGCTCTGTTACTTCGGGACACCAATCGATCGGCGGAAGCTGAACCATTGATGCGGCGGGCCGTGGAGATCTTGGAGAATCCAGGTGGAGAACCTCTGCAGAATTACGCTGGAGCGCTTGCCAGTCTGGCTCAATTGCTTCAAGATACCAATCGGTTGGCGGAGGCCGAGCCATTGATGCGACGGGGGCTCGCCATACGCGAGAAAAGGCTCGGACCAGAGCATCCCGACGTCGCCAGAGACCTCGACAATCTGGCAATCTTGCTTCGGGATACCAATCGGCTGGAGGAGGCCGAAACATTGATGCGACGGGCACTGGCCATAGATGAGCAACACTTAGGACCAGAGCATCCCGAAGTCGCCATAGTTCTCAGCAATCTGGCTCGCTTGCTTTATGCGGCCAATCGGCTGACGGAGGCCGAGCCATTGATGCGACGGGCACTGGCCATCCATGAGAAAAGCTTCGGGCCAGAGCATCCCAAAGTCGCCATCTGCTTCAGCGACCTGGCGAATGTGCTTCAAGACACCAATCGGTCGCCGGAAGCGGAGAGTTTGTTGCGACGGGCCCTGGTCATCCAAGAGAAAAGCTTCGAGCCGGAGCATCCCAACGTCGCCAGAATCCTCAACAACCTCGCGCTGTTACTTCATGCCACGAATCGGCTGGCGGAGGCAGAGCCGTTAACGCGGCGGGCGTTGGCTATCGACGAGCAGACGTTCGGACCAGAACATCCCGATGTTGCCAGAGACCTCAACAACTTGGCGCTGTTACTTCACGACACCAATCGGCCGGCGGAGGTCGAGCCTTTGATGCGCCGGGCCGTTGAGATTCTAGAAGCCTTCAAGCGTGAAACCGGCCATGAGCATCTCAACTACCGATCGAGCGTTGCCAACTTGCGGATAGTGCAGGGTTCTCGTGCTCTAGCGAAAGGTTTCGGGTGTTTGCTCGTCTGTTTCGTTCTGGCGCTCGGGGTATTCGTCATGTGGCGCATCCTTCGGTGATTCGTCTCCATGCCTGACGAACCAACACCCGTCACTCGTCCGGCGCTTTTTGCCGAACTTACACCGGCAGAATTTGCGCGAAGCTGGAAATCGGAACATGAAACGCCCTGACCTCACCTTTCGCGTCTTCATCAGCAACGTTTCGCGACATGCACGCGGAAGGGGATCATCCGGTCACGGTGGTTTTCCCCGAGTTGCGCGAGCGAGTCGAGCAGTTGAGGCTGGAGTTCTTTGATCTGGACCTGCGTTGGGGCGTGCCGGGGAAGGATGCCAATGGCGAAACCACCAACATCTTCGATCGCCAACGACTAGGCCGTCACGTGGGGCATCGCCTCTGAATCGAAGTTGGTGAAGACTGGACTGCCGAATGAAAAGCTATTACTACGTTTCCATGCCCTCCGACCTGTTCATCAGTTACTCGCGGCGCGATAACGCGCAAGGCCGCATCACCGAGCTTGTCGAGCGCATCAAGCAGGACTTCGCTT
>CAYIOH010000332.1:0-5097 GCA_964364975.1 uncultured Bifidobacteriaceae bacterium | reverse complement strand
CCGCGCCGCCGAGCACGTCCGCCAATCCGCCGTTCAGCCGCTCGAAATCTTCCGCCGTCTTAATGCCCCGGCCGCCAGAGACGACGACGCGCGCCTCGGTGGAATCAGGCCGTCCGGCGACCTTCGCTTCGCTTCCTCCGTACTCGACAAGCGCCGGCAACTTGTCCGCCTCAATCGAAACGCTGACAACCGGCGAAGCATCCGCACCCTTGGCCGGATGCGTGAACGCCGCCGCGCGCACGGTCAGAAACTTCACC
This sequence comes from uncultured Bifidobacteriaceae bacterium, assembly GCA_964364975.1. Taxonomy (GTDB): domain Bacteria; phylum Verrucomicrobiota; class Verrucomicrobiia; order Limisphaerales; family JADLHS01; genus JALOTT01. Next base: position 4,840 of record CAYIOH010000332.1, on the reverse strand, counting down.
GTGCCGCCCAGCTTCACCGTGGCGATGGCGTTGCCGGCAAACAACACGCGCTTGAAGATGAAATCGTCTCCGTCGCGATGCACGTCCACGACATCGCTCAACATTCCGGCGTCCAACAACGCCGCGGCGCGGGGAAGGATGTCCTTGGAAAAAGTCGAAGCCGCGCCAACCACGATGGTGGAGCCGCGTTGCTTCGCCACCTCGGCAACCAAGTGGGCGCACTTGTCGCCGACCGGGTGCTGGAGTTGTGCGTGATCGGCAACCATCACGTTTGCCGCGCCGAAGGCGCGGAGTTGTTCTGCCGTGCCGCCGACGTTTTCGCCGATGACGAGAATGTCGAAGGCGCCACCGGCGTCCGCGACGACTTTGCGGGCAAAGCCGACGGTCGAAAGTGTCGCCAGTTTCAGTTGACCGTTGTCGTGTTCCGCGAGGACCAGGATATTCGCCATGTCAAATCACCTTTGCGTCGTTCTTCAACTTGTCCACCAGCTCGTCCACGGTTTTCACCCTGACGCCGGCTTTGCGTTGCGCCGGGGATTCAAGCTTCAACACCGTGGTTCGCGACGCCGCGGTCACACCGAGGTCCGCGAGCGAGATTTCCTCCAGCGGCTTCTTCTTGGCCTTCATGATGCCGGGCAGCGAGACGTAGCGCGGCTCGTTCAATCGCAGGTCCGTGGTGATGATGGCGGGCAGTTTGATCGTGACGGTTTCAATGCCGGCGTCCGTCTCACGCGCGCAGCGGGCTTTGGCGTTGTTCTCGATCAACTCCAGCTTGGAGACAAACGTTGCCTGCCCGAGCCCGAGCAAGGCGGCCAACATCTGCCCCGCTTGGTTCGAGTCGTCGTCAATCGCCTGTTTGCCCATCAAAACGAAAGCCGGCTGCTCGCGACGGTAAACAGCGGCGAGAATCTTGGCGATGGCGAGCGAATCGTGGCTGTCCGCAGTCTTGATCAGCAGCGCACGGTCGGCACCCATCGCCAGACCGACGCGCAATTGCTCGACACATTCCTCTCCGCCGATGCAGGCCACCGCGATTTCCACGTCGCCAAGTTTTTCCTTCACCCGCAGCGCTTCTTCCAGTGCGATGGCATCGAATGGATTCACAGCGAACTTCACGCCGTCGAGATCAATACCCGAGCCGTCCGGCTTGATGCGGATTTTCGTGTCGGGATCGGGCACCCGTTTTAACGGGACAAGAATCTTCATGAGGCTAGGCGGCGCAATGCGCAACCAAGAAACAACCAGAAGTGCGGCTCTTATTAACACCCCGCTTTAGCGAGGTGTAGAGGCGCAGCGGAAACTGAAACCGTTTTAACGGTTTCATTCCTTGTCCTTCCGCCACTCCAGTCCGTAGCGCTCGACAAATAATCTCAGTTCTTCGACAAAGTCTCTCTTTCGATGGTGTTGTTCTTGATTCGCGATGTAGGCGCAAACTTCTGAAACGCCCGATTCCGAAACTGAAAATACTCCGTACCCACGTCCCCAGCCGAACTTGCCCGTGCCCAAGTTCTGCTCGTTCACCCAATGAGAAGTGCCGCCTTTGAAGAGTTGCATCATGTCTTCGATGGCCAGATTCGTCGGCAAATCTATCAACGCGTGAACGTGATCCGGGTTCACAAAGTTGATCTTCATGTAGATGCCCTTCGTTTTGGCGTAGTCGTGCAAGTGCGCTGAGAGCTTTGCCGCTGCGGGCTTGGTCAACAGTGGACGACGTTCCAAGGTTGCCCACACCAGGTGCAACCAGACGCGAGAATAGGAGTGGAGCGACATGGGCGGTATTCATTGGGTGTGTCCCGTCGGCAGTTGAAAAACTGTTGAAACAGTTTTTCCATGCTGCGCCGTCACAGACACCCCGCTGAAGCAGGGTGTTAATGAGAGTTGGCCTGAGCCGAAACGCAGGTTCATGGAAGATCTCGTTCAGCGGCACAGTTCAAAAATCCCCGCCCCGCCCATGCCGCCGCCGACGCACATGGTCACGAGGCCGTAGCGACCATTGCGGCGCTTGAGTTCCTGCAAAATGGAAACGGTCAGCTTCGCGCCGGTGCAACCGAGCGGATGGCCCAGCGCCACCGCGCCGCCATTGACGTTCACCCGCTCGCGGGGCAGGGGACATTGACGGATCACCGCCAGCGCCTGGCAGGCGAAAGCTTCGTTGAGTTCGATGAGGTCAATGTCCTCGATCTTGAGGCCGGCGCGTTTGAGCGCCTTGGGAATCGCTTCAACCGGGCCAATGCCCATGATGCCGGGCGGCACACCGCCGACAGCATAGGTGACAAACCGGGCGAGTGGCTTCACGCCAAGTTCCTTGACCTTTTCACCCGACATCAAAACCACTGCCGCCGCGCCATCGCTGCGCTGCGAGGCGTTGCCAGCGGTGACTACGCCCTTGGGATTGAACGCGGGCTTGAGTGTGGCGAGTCTTTCCACAGACGTGTCGCGACGCGGACCTTCGTCTGTATCAAAAATGAACTCCGTCACCTTGCGTTTGCCGTTGCCGTCCAAGTTTACCTCACGAACGGGAACGGGAACGCATTCCTCTTTGAAACGACCGGCGTCAATCGCGGCGATGGCCTTTTGGTGGCTCTCGTAGGCAAACGCGTCGGCGTCCTGGCGCGAGACGCCGAACTTGGCCGCGACGTTTTCCGCGGTCAGACCCATGCCAAGATAGGCGTCGGGCATTTGGTCCACGAGACAAGGGTTGGGCGACAGCTTGAATCCGCCCATGGGCACGGCGCTCATGCTCTCGGCGCCGCCCGCGACGATGACATCGGCCATGCCGCTCAGGATGCGTTGCGCGCCCATCGCGATGGCTTCCAGGCCGGAGGCGCAGAAGCGGTTGACGGTGACGCCGGCGGCAGTGTCGGGGAGTCCGGCGCGCTGGCTGGCGATGCGCGCGATGTTCATGCCTTGCGCCGCTTCCGGCATCGCACAGCCCAGGATGACGTCCTCGATGAGTGCGACCGGCAACTGTGGCACGCGAGCCAGCGCCCCCTTGATGGCGATGGCCGCCAGATCGTCCGGACGGACGGTGCGGATTTTTCCGTTCGGCGCCTTGCCGAGAGGCGTGCGTGCGGCGGCGACGATGAACACTTCTTTCATGATTTCAATTCCTTAAAGGTTTGCCGGTTTTCAGCGTGTGCTTGATGCGCTCGACCGTCTTGGGTTCGCCGCACAAGCTCAGGAAAGCTTCCCGTTCCAGGTCCAAAATGTATTGCTCGGAGACGAACTGCAGCGAGGTCAAATCGCCGCCGCACAGAACGTGGGCGAGTTTCGCGCCGACTTTCTGGTCGTGCTCGCTGATCTGCCCGGCCACACGCATCTGGTGCAGAATCAACTTGAACAGGGCGCGCCCGCTTTCACCGATGGCCGGAATGTCCGTGCGTTGCGGCCGGGGCCGATACCCTTGCGCGGCGAGGTGCAGGACCTGCGCCTTGGCCTCGCCGATGAGCCAGTCGCGATTCAACACCAGGGTCGTCTCACTGGCGCGCAAATAACGCAGCTTGGCGGCCTCGACTGCGCTGGTGGAGATTTTCGCCAGGCCGATGGTTTCCCACGCGTGCTTGACGCCGGAGAAATAATCCGTCTCGTCGTTGCGGATCAACTGCTCGGTGCAGCGGATCAGCATTTCCTTGGAACCCTGCGCGGCGGGGATCAAGCCCACACCAACCTCCGGCAGGCCCATGTAGGTTTCCGCGGTGATGAAGATGTGGTCGCAGCCCATCGAGAGTTCACAACCACCGCCGAGCGTGTAGCCGTGGCAGGCGGCCACCACCGGCTTCTCGAACTGGCGCAGTGTGCTCGTGGCCTTTTGGAACGTGCGAATCATCAAATCCACCTCGTCCCAATCCTGATTCTGGATTTGCATCGTCAACAGCATCAGGTTTGCCCCGGCGGAGAAATGCGGGCCCTGGTTGCCGATGACGAGGCCCGTGAAATTTTTGCGAACTTCCTCCAGTGATTCCCGCAACATGCCCAACTGATCGTTGCCGATCACGTTCATCTTCGTGTGAATCTCGAGGCAGGCGACACCATCGCCCAAATCCACGAGACTCGCGCCCGGGTTGCTGCGCACGACTTTGTTCGCCTTGTGCAGGCGCGTAAGATGGATGGCCTTGGGCGACTCGACTTGGACGGTATAGCTGCGTTTGGCGAGATCAAAGAACGAGCGCCGCGTTTCGCGTTCCTCGTAAAACGAACTCTTGCCAGCCGCGAGAAGATCGCGAACAACCGCCGGCACTTCGCGGCCCTCCTTGGCCAGATGATCCGCAACCTGCCGAACGCCGAGCGCGTCCCAGGTTTCAAACGGCCCCAACTCCCAGTTGTAGCCCCACTTCATCGCGTCATCCACCGTGACCACGTCGTCGGCGATTTCGGTGAGCCGGTCGGCGGCGTAGCAAAGCATCGAACTGAGATGTTTCCACGCAAAGACACCCGCCTTGTCCGTGGCGGCGCACAGTTCGCGGAGACGTTCCGCCGGATCCGCCAGTTTCCCCGCAGCTTCGAGGGACGCGAACCGCGGCTTCTGTTGCGGGCGATACTCCATCGTCTTGTAATCGAGCGTGTGGATTTCGCGTCCCTTGTCGGTCTTCACGCGCTGATAAAAGCCCTGCCCTTTCTTTTCGCCCCACCAGCCGCGTTTGACCATGTCTTCGATGAAATCAATCGGGCGAAAAACTCCGACCTGCGGATCGTGTTTCAACAACTCGCGGAGGTTGCGCCCCATCTGCGCCATGAGGTCCACGCCTACAATGTCGCCCAGCCGGAACGTCGCGCTCTTCGGGCGGCCGATGGCCGGACCGGTGATGGCATCCACTTCGTCAATGCTCAACCCTTCCTCGAT
>CAYIOH010000331.1:0-5105 GCA_964364975.1 uncultured Bifidobacteriaceae bacterium | reverse complement strand
GAGGGAATCGAACAGCGTCGGCACAGGGAACCGCGTGCCATGAAAGACCGGTGAGCCTCCCAGGATGCCCGGGTTCGACACGACCTATCCACCGGCGGCGCTCTTATTTTCAGCCACAACGCTCATGGAGCGAAAGGTAATCCTTGCGCCTCCGAGTGGCAAGTCTCCAGCAAGACGCTCTCAACACTCTCCAGCATGGGCACCCAGCCGTAGCGCTCGCCCAGCGGATTCGTCATTCGCCATTTCTCATTCGTCATTCGACCGATGCCCCAGCGCAGGTCCACCTCGCTGAAGGCCCGCTTTTCTGCCTTCCTCATTCTGCCTTCTCCCTTTGAATAGTCGCGCACACCCAGGGTGCGCAGGATTTGCTGCATGACCTCGCCGTCGGCGATGGCGGGCAGGTTTTCGAGCGTGACCGGTTCGGGGGTAAGCCGGAACGATGCTGCTGAAAAGCAGGGAAACCACAGATGGACGCAGATGCACACCGATCGGAAGCCCGTCCGGGCCGTCTCCCAATGTCTCACCAAAAGGTGAGCGTCCCGCACTGCGGGATCGCGGGAGTTTGTTTCGGCTCTGTAAAATCTGTGTCCGTCTGTGTTCATCTGTGGTTTCCGTCAGCATGGTTCCGCCTAAGCCATCCGCGGCCAGCAATGGCAGCGCCTCGTTCTTGTTCCCTTGCGGCGTGATCTCGCCGGACAACGGGCTGCCGCCGGTCACGCGGAAACAGGCGTTGGTTTCTGATCCACTCATGCGAAAAAGCCCAAGCTCGTGAAGAGGATACAGAAAGATGGCCTTCCTGACAGCAATTCAATTCGCACAATTCAATTCGCGCAGGCAAGTGCGCGAAACACAGGTCGTCGCAAAATCATTCGGCTTGCGTGAGTTCGACCGCGCGCCTATGGTGTCTCGCAGTGAAAAAATCGCGTTTCAAAAGCGTGTTTCTCAGCCACGGCCTAGCCGAGACGGGTTTGGCACAAGAACTCGCCGAGGCGCTGTCGCAACAAGGACTCCTGGTGTCGGAACCTTCGACGCGGATGACGCGGTCTGTGCTTCTGTCTTCCGAATCCGGGTTAGCGCTCATGGCTGATTTCCCCGCAGTAACCACGCGGAATGTTTAGCCGGAAACCATTCCATTCAACCAGCACAAAATTGCGGCGCGCGTACCTGTGTGCTTGCTGAAGAAGTGAAAGTTTGTTTCGACGAAAACCGTGCGTGATTGGTAGCGGAATTATTGGAAAGGCGCAAATCGGTTTATGAGCAATTCACGATGCTGGTCTGGTCACAGCGCGGATTGAACCCATTCGAGAATCATGACTGCGGGTTGGAAAACGCACTTTGATTTGTTATCGGATCGGCAGGAAGCCATGGAGTCTTGTGAAACCGAACCGCACGGACACCGAAACGGACACCAACCATTAAGGGAAAGTCGTTACCGAGTAGTGCGAGAGTATGCTTGATTAACCAACAAGACCGGGCATATTTTGATTGCAATTGCGTGGGAATTTGGCCAATTCCACCCCCAGCCACCATCGGTCTTGTTTGGGTTTTTTCGAATTCGCCCGTGTTCATCGCATCCTGATTCATCTGCCCTGACGTTTAATGCCAGCCGCCAGGTGGAACGTAGCGGAAGCTAGCGGACTTCGGAATCGCGCTGGCCGCGCCACCATCGCCACACAGGTCATGGCTTTTCAGTTCTTGGGATGATCACGCTAAAAGGGGCCATGGGCTTGATCGGAACATTGAACGTGCCCCGCTCCGAGATAACGAGCGGAGAGCCGGTGATCTGGCCGCGCAAGTCGCACGGCTGGGCGACGCGAGCCTTCATGCCCGAGGGCAACTGAACCGTGCGCATTCCTGAATCCCCCACCTGCTCCCAAAGCCGCAACAGAGTCCCGTCGCCATAGGGATTGGGGCCGAAGGCGGTGACGAGCAATCCGCGCGGCCCTGAAGGGCCAGTCGCCGGCGTCCCGGCTTGAGTCGCTTCCCCGGCTTGCGTGACCGTCAGTCCTGTGGCGACTGCTGGCAGTCTTCCCGCCCCAGCCTCTGACACTGCCGCCACGCACTCCACGCGCGCTTCCCATGAGCCGCCAATCAGCGAGTCGTCGCTCGTTTCCACTCCATCGGTCGCCCAGAGCCGGACTCTTGACGACCACGACCCTTCAATCCACTGGCCGAAGTTGGTCGAATAAACGTTGTCGAACAGCAAAACAAACACGTCAGACATGCGGGCCACAAAATCACGCGTATAACGCCACAAGCCTGGGCGCCCCAGACTCACCAATTGCGCGTCAATCGGACAGATGCCCGTGCCGCTTCCTGCCGCGCCCATCACCAGCAACCCGCCATTCAGACAGAAAATCTCGTGGTTCGAGCCGCGAACCAGCTCCTTGCCCGGGTCCACGATGCTGCCCAATCGTGATAAACGAAAAGTCGGGTCGGCGGCGCGGAGCGGGAAGCAGAGCCAGCCGCCCTCGGGCCAGGGATCGGGTGTCTTGTTGGTGATGGACCACTCCAAATCCACGTAAGGCATCCCCGCATAGAGCGTCACCCGCAACTCCGTCGCATCCGGAATGATTCCGCGAGGCGCGGCCTTCAGCACGGCGGTCACCGACACCGCGTTACTCCGAATCTCCACGGTCGCTTCGGTCGCCGTCGCCGCGCAGTAGGGAGATTGCTTCGCCGGCGGCAACTTGGGCTTGCCGTGACTGATGTTTTCGCCCGAGGTGGGGGACGTCACATACGCTCGCGTAAAGCAGGCCGCCTGGTCCGCGTCGAACCGCTCGTAGAGGTACTGCCCCAGGGCGTAAGGCGACTGCGTATTGACCAACTCCCGGCCTGTCTTCTTGCAAACCACCGAGCGAATGCCGCACCGGGCCGGATCGAGGGTTACTCGGAAGAACTCGTTCTCGAGAACATTCGCCCGGGCATTGGCTGCGATCTTCCCGGCCGCCTTCTGGTCCGAAACGACGAACGTTTTGTAACCCAACGACGGAAGATTTCTCGCCACGAACTGCAGCCGTCCTCGTTCCACCGCGCACGCGAGAACCTCCTGAGTGGCCGCGTCGGTCAATGCGGTGGCGACACCGCTCCACGGCACATCTACTGCGCCGTCCCGCCGCCAGGGCAGCGGGTTGAACACCACGATGCGCCGTCCAGGCACGCTGACGGCCGCCGCCAGACTGGCCATCCGTTGTTCCATCGCTCGGTCCACCAAGGCGGCTGCTTTGTGCGCGTAGGCGCGTTTCTGATCGAATCCTTCGAGGAGAAGTTTGTACCCGCCCGCGGCCAGTTTCTTCTTCCACTCGTCGCCGTAACAGTACCCGGCATACTTGGGAACGTCCGGCCCCCACGTGTGTTCCCCAAACAACAGTGTGTTTTCGTAGGCGTCGCGGACCGTGTCCGCGGCGGAGTCAGTGGACGCGCCCCAAATGCCCAGCAGCGTGTCGAGCGATTCCAGCGCTCCGATCCGTGGCCGGGTGGTATGAGCGAGTTGGGTTTCTATCGGCATCGAGCCAATGCCGTGGATCCACGTGTCCGGCGTGTCACCCCGAATCACCGGCAGATCCGGCTTCTCCCGCAGGATCGCCTCGGCGAAGTCCGACATCTGGCCAAAGCGGATGCGCACGCCCGGCAGGTCCTTTTTGGCGCGGGCGAACAGGCGCTCGACCTCTTGGGCATTGGGTGGTCCGCGGTTGTCGCCCGTCATCCACATGCACAGCCAGGTCTTGTGCGGCCAGTCGCGCGGCGGGCTCAAGTCCGAGCCGTACGCGGCCGAACACATGGTCAACACGCGCGACCCGTCGGGTCCTTCCCACCAGTACAACAAGGGCACCTCGGGGCGGGAACAACCCTGATTACAGCCCAGATGGAAGAACTTGACCCCTGCGTGCGCCAAGATCGTCGCCGTGACCCGCGTATGAGACATGACGTCAGTCATCTTGGCCGCGGTCGGCAGCGGTTGCCCGGCCAGCCGCGCCATCTCTACCGAGTACCGCAACCCGCGCGTCAGGTCCTCCAGATCCAGCGACTCGGTGTGCGTGGTGAAGGCCAAAGCGTGCGGAACGAGCCGTCCCCCGCGCATCGCTGCCAAAAACCGGTCGTGTCGCTCGGGGGTTTGCCCCGGCCACAAGATTTGCGCCATCGGCCAGCCAGCCAGGGTCCAGGAGAATTGCTGGTCCGCTGGCAGGCTGCGGCTCTCCTCGACCAAATTCAGGGCCTTGTCGGCCATCGTCGTCCGGTACCGATCAACCACCTTGCTGGCCAAATCGGTGTAGCCAATGTCGAAGTGCGTCTTGGAAACGACGATCACCTCTTCGAGCTTGGGCCAGGAGGAACTCTCCTGCCCCAACGCGGTTGCTCCCAAATGCAGACCCCCGAACAAAACCACGAGCTGACACACGAACCGAATTCGTCGAGCAACCCGCCTTACGCGTTTTATCTCCCAGCCTGCCTTGGATAGGCCGCCAACCACCTTCCTTGGGGCTTGGCGCCGGTCTTTCAAGCGTAGCGTGCGCGGCATGGTCAGACGGTTGAAAAACGTCGTTTCGAAGTCAAGCGGCAACCGCCGTGAGGGTGGCATCCAACCGAACATTGGTCGGTTCGGGAACACCTTGATCGCCCGGCCTTCCAGCCCGCCGACAGCCCCATGGGCATTGGGGCGTCCGTGGGCCGCATGAAGAAAATCGAGTCACGCATGGCTGAATCACACCTCACGGCCGGGCGATTTTCGTTGCAAATTTTACCGGCGCGAAAAGACTTTGTGCGTGAGTGAATTGATGTCGGTGGTTGGATCTCATCTTCAGTCGTCAGGTTCAAACCGCGTCGCTGGCGGAACGGGGTGCGCCTTGTGAACACGCTGCACCGGTATCTGATCCGTCAGGTCATCGCGGCACTGCTGATGACCGTGTTTGTATTCACCTTCGTGCTGCTGGCGGGCAACTTGCTCAAGGAAATCCTCACTTTGCTCGTCAATCGCCAGGCCTCGCTGGGCCTTGTGTTCGAGGCCGTGGGGTTGCTCATTCCCTTTGTCGGAGTCTTTGCCTTGCCGATGGCGATGCTGACAGCGACGCTGCTGGTGTTCGGCCGGTTCAGCGCCGACCAGGAAC
>CAYIOH010000330.1:0-5136 GCA_964364975.1 uncultured Bifidobacteriaceae bacterium | reverse complement strand
TGTTGCCCCGGACCAGCCGGCTTTGGCCGAAATCCGTGAGGGCTTCGGCCAGGACATCGTCGGGCCGGACGGCCAGTTGAAACGTGGGGAACTGGCGCAAATCGTCTTTGCCGACGCCACCGCACGACGAAGGCTTGAAGGCATCTTGCACCCGCGCATCCGCGACTTGTGGCGCGCGCAAATTGAAACTTGGCGGAATGAGGGCCGGCCGCTGGCTGTCGTCGTGATTCCGTTGTTGTTCGAGACGCAGGCCGAAGGTGAATTCGACACGGTGATTTGCGTGGCCTGTTCGGCGGCGACCCAACGGCAGCGTTTGCTGGCGCGCGGTTGGCCGCCGGAGCAAATCGAGCAACGCATCGCGGCGCAACTGCCGATTGAGGAAAAAATGGCCCGGTCGCATCATGTCATCTGGACCGAGGCCGGCATGGACGTCCATGCGCAGCAGGTGTATCGCATCGTGCCGCCCGCGCGGTAACGGGCGCGGCCATCCTGAGCCAACTCGTGGGTCTCGGCATCCTTGGGTATCATTTCAGCGCCGGGTTCAACTGGGTAATTTCACTGTTGAATGCGGCCCAGATCCTCACAGGCATGGGGCCGGTGGGAATCTTTGGCCGTTGCGGTGGCGCGGGGATGAGGCGAAACTTCCGGCGCATGATCAACACCGACCCGGTCGCCCGCTGAAAATCCGTGAACTTCAATTCCAGTTTTCTCTTCGCCTCGTTGTTTTGGGGATCGGTGGGCATCGGCTACTGGGTTTACGGCAAGAAACAGCGCGAGCTGATGCCCATGCTTGGCGGTGTGGCGATCATTGCCGTGTCATACCTCGTCAGCAGTTGGCTGCTGATGACACTCCTCTGCCTTGCGCTGATGGTAGTGGTCTATCTGCTGGTGAAACGCGGCTATTGAATCCATTCCCGGAGCTGCCCGCCGCCGGCATTGACCTCTTTGCGGCGCAGTCAAGCCAACCACGGTGCCGCAGAAAACAGAATGGGGCGCATTACTTCAAGTGCCAGTAAATCGTGTAGCGCCATTGGTCCTCGGGCTTGAACTCCTGCGAACCGTTTTCCGTCGTGGTGAAGCTGCCGGCGCTCCGGTTGTCCATCTCCTCGGTGCACTCGTCGCCCGCCACGTCATCGAGTTTCAGGACAAACTTGCAGGTCTGGTCCTTGCGGACATTCGGGAACGCCAAGTCGGTCACGATGGTCAACCCGTCTTTCTCGTAAGTCTTGTTCTCGACGTGGAATCGCTTGGTGGTTTCGCCCACGGTGGCGTCAAGGCATAGGTAGTACTCCGCCGCCTGGGGCGTCTTGTGCATTACAATCTTGTCAATGACCAGCGTCTGGGCCTCATCGGTCGCCGCCGCCTTGGTGTACCTGGTCACCATGGGCGGTTGGTCCCGCTCTTTGTCAAAGTTCAACGCCACGGTCAGTTCGTTGTTCCCCAGCAGATAAATTACCGCGCGTTCGTCGTCCACCGATTGCAGGTCTGCGGCCGACTTGCCGCCCTGGATATTGAAAAACTTGGCCGCTTTGAACGGCCCCAACTGCTCGGTCTTCACTTCCCCTTCGGCGTAAAGCGCAGTCTGCCCGCCTTCCCCGACGGCCTTGAATGTGAATTTGTTTTTCTTGAACTCGAGCTCTTGCTTGAAGTTCCGGCCCTGGGCATCGCTTCTTTCAGCAACCCACTTCCCCGCCAGCGCCTCCAAATCATCCGCAAACGCGCCGGAGGGAACAAGGGACGAAAGAGCAAACGTGGCGGCCAGACTTAGAATAATCTTTTTCATAGGATCGGTTCGGTTGGTAACTTCGTGGCCAACCATTGCCACGCGTTGGAACCGAATGCAAGAGAATAACGGATGACAGCGCGAAGGTTCCACCTGCCGTGGCTTCAGCCGCGAAAACCAAGGCCCCGCCGTTGCTTCCACAATTCCTGAGGCTTGAAAATTCCCACTGGCGTAATGATGCCGGTGATCAAATCCGCCGGCGTCACGTCGAAGCCGGGGTTGCGCGCGCCGCTGGTTGGATTCGCCACGCGCACATAGCCGCGCTGCGCCGATCGTGAACTCCGGTCTCCGGACTCTGGACCGACAACTCCCCACGCCCCCAGCACTTCACTTTCATGCCGCTCCTCGATGGGAATGTCGAAGCCCGATTTCAATTTCCAATCAATCGTCGAAAGCGGAATTGCTACATAAAATGGAATGCCGTGCCGCTTCGCCAGTACCGCCTTCGTGTAAGTGCCAATCTTGTTCGCCACTTCGCCGGTGCGGCCCAAGGTGCGGTCGCTGCCCACGATCACCAGATCAATTTCGCCGCGCTGCATGAAATGACCGGCGGCGTTGTCAGCGATGATTTCGTGCGAGATGCCCTGCTGGGCGAGTTCCCAGGCGGTGAGCGTCGCGCCCTGCGAACGGGGCCGCGTCTCATCGCAGAAGACGTGAAACTTTTTCCTTGCGATCTGCGCGGCGTACATCGGCGCGGTGGCCGTGCCCACGTCCACGAACGCCAGCCAGCCAGCGTTGCAGTGGGTGAGAACCCTCATGCCGGCGCAAATCAGCCTCGCGCCGTGTCGCCCGATTTCCTCGCAATGACGCACATCCTCGTTGGCAAACTCCTCGGCGGCAGCGAGGGCGATGAACTGTTGTTCCTCCACGGATTTCCCGCGTCGCATCACGCGCCGAACGTCATTCATGGCATTCACCGGGTCAACCGCGGTGGGCCGGGCGGCTTTGAATGTGGCGTAAACTTGTTCGACATGGCGGGAAAACTTAGCGTGGTTGCATCCGCGAAATGCGCGCGCGCCCTGTGCCAGACCGTAGGCCGCCGTGGCGCCGATGGCGCCCGCGCCACGCACGATCATATCGCGGATGGCAGCAGCGGTTTCACGGAAGTCCAGCGTTGCCACGATTTCGAAGCGATGGGGCAGCAGACGTTGCTCGATCAGCCGGACGGCGTTGCGTTTCGCGTCGAAGGTGACGGTGCGGTAATGCCGCGTCTGGCCGCGGACGGTAACGTTCATGGGGCAAGACTATGCGCAAGGTTTGGAGGGGGAAAGTGTGAATACGCCAAACGCCAAGCGGGAAAGGTGCGGAGTCGCGGTGACGGTACAGGCTTCGAGGCGTCGGCAGATAGTTGCCACCGCCGGTTGGGTTTCTTCGGGCGCTGGAGCAGCCGGATTCAGGAGCGGCTGGTCCAGCTCACTGTCTGATCGTCACAAATCCCATGGCCGGTTTCTGGACAGGCCAGGTTTATAGTTGAGGCACGTGGCCGACCCCCGGCGACGATTTGAAACGCGCCGGTTTTTCTTAAGCGCCGGTCCGGATGGCGCCCCGCCGGTTGGTACCGGCTTTGCTTGTAAAATTGCGTGCAGAAAACACAAGGTGTAGCCAGCAAGGATTTTGATTTTCCTGCCGCCTTCGTCCTCATGGTGAAGGCGAAAAATCCCACCGTTCCTCCGCCAGCTTGCGTTAGGCCATTGGTCTAGCGTGCTTCTCTACTGGGTTTGGTTTACTGGCGGCCGGCGTAAGCCGGCCGCCCGTTCCATTTAGGAGTTGAAATACAGTCCATCAAGCCTTACCACGGCAGTAACCGATGGCAAAGTTACACCGAAAAAGCTCGGTGCCATGAACCAAACAATACCGTTTAATGAAATACTGCTGCGCGTGCTGGCCACGATGGCGGCGGGCACACTCATCGGTTGGGAACGCGAAAGCCACGGTCGCCCTGCCGGCCTGCGCACCACCATCCTGACCTGCACGGCGGCGGCGGTGGCGATGATCCTCTCGCAAATGCTGTTTATCGAATCAGCCACCACTGCGGGCGGCGGCACGTGGCGACCCGACCCGGCGCGGTTGGGTGCGGGCATTCTCACCGGCATCGGTTTTCTCGGCGCTGGAACAATCCTGCGGCACGACACCCTGATTCGCGGTGTCACCACCGCGGCCAGCCTGTGGTTCGCAACGGTCATTGGTTTGGTGTTCGGGAGCGGCGAGTTTGCGCTCGGCGGCGTGAGTCTGATCGTCGTGGTGCTGACACTTTATTTTTTGCCCGCGCTGGGAAAGCACATCCAAACGGACTGGTACGCCACACTGACCGTGACGATGGAACTCGACGCACTGGACGAGTCGGAACTGCGCCGTCGCATCAAGGCGCTGGGTCTGAAGGTCAAAGCCGCGGAACTCAGCTATGATCTTGCGGCGAAACGAAAAACGATTTGCTTCGAACTCAAGATGAAGCGTAAAGCGGCATTCGGTCTGTCCACGCGCCTGCTGGCGGAATTGCGCAACTGTCCCGGCGTTACCCAGGCGAAGTGGAGTTAAGAGAAGGCGTGGAAGCAGGAGAAGTGCGTGGCTTCGTAAACGAAGCGGACCGTGTGGAGGACAGTCTCCGAATCCACCGAACCTTCCCCATCCACTCATCCAAACCATGGACGGCTGCGCTTCGACCCCGGCTTGCTCGCCAGCGTGACGACGCGCCGGGCCAGCTTCACATTCTCCGCCACCTGCCAATCGAACATGCCGACCAGGATGAAATCCGCCCCGCTGTTGAACGCATAAGGAAATGCGGCACGCGGCGGGATCGCGCCCGCCGCGAGGATCTTGAAAGCAATCCAGGGTTTCCGGACCGTGGCCATGAAATCCACGACTGCCTGCGGGTCGTTGCACCAGGAATTATCGTGCCCGCCCAGAAACCCCGTTTCGTCCGGACGCGGCGCAGTGTAATAATCGTGGGAGTGCAAGGTCTTCACGTAAAAATCCACATCCAGTTTGAGCTTCTCACACTCCACGACGACGCGCAGATCGTGAGCCGCGACACCAGCAATGCGTTTCTGGGATTTGATCAACTGCACGGTCTCGCCAACTTTTTCAAACTTGCCCTGGGCGAGAAGCATTTCGGCCGTGTCGCCCGTGATGTGAATGCCTGCCGCGCCCTGGCCGATGGCCTTCTGGATCTGGGAATAGCCCCCACTTTCATCCAGCCGGACCTGGGCAAACCATTTCATTTTGCCACCCTGTTTCCAGTGGGCGAAAAGAGTCGAGTTTTCCTGCATGACCCAGGTGTTGATCGCGTTGATGCCGTGGGTCTCCGCCAATTCGAGCGTCTCGCGGATTTTGGCCTCAGTGATGTAACGCCGCAT
>CAYIOH010000329.1:0-5137 GCA_964364975.1 uncultured Bifidobacteriaceae bacterium | reverse complement strand
CCGGGCCAGTCAGGCGAGCGTGAAGATGGTCGGGGACGCGGCCAAATACAAATACGTGGCCTCGGCCCAGCGGCAGTTGCCGAAGCGGAAGTCCGTAAAGACGAACAAGGGTGAAATGCAGGTGGCGAAAATTGAGATGGCCTCGCGTGGCGTCGTGCTGGACTACACGACGGTGGCGAGTGCGACGAACTTCACGTTTCAGGGCGACACGACGTACTACGTGAGTGGGACGGTCAACCTCAGCAGCAATACGACGGTGGAAGCCGGGAGTGTGATCAAGTTTGCCAATACGGGCTGGCCCAGAATCAACCTCATCGGCACGCTCACCTCGCAGGCCACCGCCTATCGCCCGGTCGTGATTACCGCGAAGGATGACGACACCGTGGGAGAAACGATTAGTGGCTCGACGGGCAACCCAAGTGGCTGGTACGCCTTAATTGCGCTTAACTGCATTAATCTCTCTTCCCCGTTGCAGATTCAAAACTGGCGGGTGGCGTATGCCGGGATTGGCTTGTACGCCCGATATAACAGCGGGCATTCCATTCGCCACAGTCAATTTGTCAACTGCCAATACCCGTTTTATTTCTCCGACACCACGGGGGCTTTGGAAAACATTTTAATCTACAATAGCTTCTTAGCGATTTGGGCGAACAACGCGACACTCAGTGCGGCGCATCTGACCGTTGATCAGGCTTCCACGCTTCTGAACGGCACCGGCGGCGCCACGCTCTCCCTGACCAACAGCCTGCTGGCGAACGTGACCAACTGGGGCGGGTCGTTCACCAGCGATCACAACGCCACCAATAGTGGCGGCGGCATCTTCCAAACCGTTGGCGCGGCGAGCCATTATCTGGCGGAGGGCAGCACCAATCGCAACGCCGGGACCACGAACCTCAGTGCGAGCTTGCTGGCCGGCCTGCAAAAGCAAACTACTTATCCGCCGATCGAGATTACCACCAATTTCACCGGCGACACCGTGCTGTCGCCGCAGGCCCAGCGCGACACGGACACGCCGGATTTGGGCTACCACTACGACCCGCTGGATTACGTGGTCAGCGGGCGGACGGTGTCAGCGAATCTCACGTTGACCAACGGGGTGGCGCTGGGGACGTATGGAGCGTCATCTTCGTACGGGCTGGGATTAAATTCCTTGGCTTATATCACGAATTTCGTTTCCGAGGGGACGCCGACGCGCTTGAACTGGATTGTCCGCTACAACACGGTGCAGGAACAAAGCACGACCGCTTGGTCGGCCAGCACGGTGGGGGCGAGTGTGAGGAGGTCTGGGCGTCCGCACGTGGTGAACGTCCGTTTTACCGGTTGGTCACTGCCCGGTGGCACTGGGGAACATTTCAATGATTCTGGCGGGCGACCGCTGGATCCTCCCCTGTTGGCCATGTCGTCCTTCAGTCATTCCCAATTTGGCGGCGGAAAATTCACCGTTAGCGCCGGCTCCGGCTTTGGCGCTAGTTCCGGCTCGGTGGCTCTGACCAACTGTTTGTGGGAGCGCGTCTATGTGACACTGAGCGATGACGTAAGCGATCCGCGTTGGTATCTGTTCAACAATCTCTTTTATGGAGGCACGCTATCGCGCAGCACAAGTGAAGGCAACCCCGCGCTGTGGGCCTACAACAATCTGTTTGACGGAACCACAAATACCGGCTCTGCGCCCTCGGCGTGCGACTACAACGGCTACGTGACCAACTATAGCCGCCTGACCACCGGCGCGAATGATGTCATCCTGACCAACCGCCCAGTGTACCAGACGAGCTGGCTGGGCCGCTACTATTACCCCACCAACGACGGGATGTTGAATCTGCTCATCAACGCCGGCAGTTGCAACGCTACCAATGCCGGGCTGTATCACTTCACCACCACCACCAACCAGGTGAAGGAAACCACTTCCACGGTGGACATCGGCTTCCATTACGTGGCGGTGAATGGCATTGGCCAACCGGTTGATACCGATGGCGACGGGTTGCCGGATTATTTGGAAGATGCCAACGGCAATGGGGTCTATGACACGGGCGACCTGACTGACTTTAATGCATGGGACACGGACGGCGACGGTTTGCCGGATGGCATTGATGCGGAGCCGACGGTTTACGACCACTCGGCGCCGGCCTTCACCATTACTTCACCCAGCGAAGGCAGCGTATTCTGAAAGCAGGCAAAGCTTCCCAACCAATCTGACACCTAACGAACATGAAAAAGACATTTCTCGTCCTGATGGCCGCCGGAACGACCGTCCTGGCCGGAGCACAATCCAAGGTCGGCCCCCGCGTTGTGCCACCTTCGCAACGGGGTTATACCGTTGAGGCGATCAAAGAAGCGGGCGAACGCGGCGGCATGTTGCTGCCCTTGGGCACGAATTTTACCGCCGCGCACAATCGGGCGATGGGCGATGCCATCGAGCTTTGGAACGCGCACCGCTGGGAGGCGGGCGTTGGCGCCTTCCGGCAAATCTGGCAGGGCCAGCCTGAAAGCCCGTGGGCGGCGGAGGCCGAACTGCACGAGGCTTGTTACCTGAAATACAACGCGCGGTATGACGAAGCCGAGGAACGGTTTCTCTCCGTGCTCAACAAGCATCCCAACTCGCCGGAAATCCAGAACAAGGTGCTGCGCTATCTGCCGCATCTCTACGCCCAGACCGGGCGTTATCAGACCGGGCTCGATCTGCTGGGTGAGATGGCGAAGCTGCCGCTGGGCTGGCAGGAGCGGCAGTATATCGAGAATTACTCACGAATTTTTGCCCGGGCCAAAGGGAAGGACGATGAGGACAGGCTCTGCGGCACCAAGGCGCTGGCGCTGGCGCTGGCCGCGCAGAATGACCGGGGAGAATCATTGCGCAACGTGAGCATCGAAGGCGCGCTCAATCGGCACGCGTGGGCGAAGCGCAAGTCCACTCAACCGGAGGGCTTCTCGCTGCAAGAACTGGCGGATCTGGACGGCGCTCAGGCGGTGGAACTGGACCTGGCGGAATTGCGGGCCGCAGCCGCTCCGGGGCATCCGGTGCTGGTGCATCTCAAAGCGCCTGCCGAACCGAAGTGCTTCAGCATATTCCCGAAACCGCAGCACACTGAGGGCAGGGCGCGTCACTCCGTGCGCGCCGCATCCGGGCAAAACGTTGACGGCGCGCAGGGGACTGACGCGCCCTACCCGTTGAGCGGCCACTTTGTGGTGGTGGAGGCGGTGACGGATTCGTATGTGGACCTGCTGGACCCGGACTTGGGGCGGACGCGCTGGGCGCTGGCGCACTTCCAGTATCGGTGGTCCGGGGCGGCATTGCGGTTGGCCAAGCAGAACAACATTCACGGCAAGCCAGTTTCGCGGGAACGCGCCCAGGTTCTTCGGGGCGGGTGTTGCGGCAGTCCGCCGCCGGACCCCAATGATGAGTGCGAGGGTGGGGATGGTGAAGAGATATGTCCCTGTAATAACGATCCCGGCGGTGGTCCTGGCAGCGGTCCCGGCGGTGGCCCCGGCGGTGGGTGTCCTTCTTGTTTAAGGGCAGCCGCAGGCGCGCCCGTTTATTTCTTTGGTATGTCTTCGGCAAACTTTGAATTGAAGGACATGCCGATGTGGAGCGAGCCAAGCAAGGGGCCGGCGATGAATATCCAGCTCTTCTACAATCGCGTGGCCACCCTACGGATGGCGACCAACGGCACCAATGTTCAATACCATGCCTTCGGCAACAAATGGCACTTCAACTACTTCAGCCACCTCACGGAGACACCCAACTCCGGCGTGGACATCGTCCTGCCCGGCGGAAAGGTGCAGCGTTTTTATCCACCTACGAATTCCATCTGTGCCCCGGTGGACATCTGGAACCGCAACACGTTGACCAAGACCAACGGCCATTTCATCCTCGAATTCCACGGCAGCGGCAACAAATGGTATTTCAATACCAACGTGAACGAGGAGCAGCATTTGGAGAAGATCGAGGACAAGTATGGCGATGCCTTGACGCTGCAATACGAGGCCTCGTCCGGTGGTCGGCTGACCAATGTGGTGGACGCGCTCACTCGCGCGTTCCGGCTGTCCTACAACGCCTCGGGTTACGTCACCAACGTGGCGGATTCCTTTGGCCGCAACGCGCGGTTTGCCTACACCAACAACGACTTGGTGTCCCTGACCGACATGGGCGGGCTGACGACCACCATTCAATACAATACGAACCACTGGCCGACGAACATCACCTATCCCAGTGGGGAATCATGGCGGCTGACCTACGAAAATGGCACCCAAATTGGAGGCGGCTACGAGAATTTTCCCGGGGCGGGCAACCCCGCCTTTCGCATCCGCGCCACCGACGCGCTCAACCAAACCAACGAGTATTTCTATCATGCATTTTTGCCGTTCGGCCCCATCACGGAGAAGGATCGCGCGGGGAACAACTGGCTGATGACGACCGAGCGGGGGTTTTGGGGCCTTGATTCGAGCAAACAGCGGGTCGTCTATCGCGGCGTCAACGCGCGAGTGCCGAGTGTTGATGAGGATTATAGCGATCAATGGGTTTACGACATTTATGATGTGGCCCGGAACCTCGTTCGATCCGATCAGGCGAACCACAACCACAACATCCACGACATGAACAGCTTGGGCTCTCCTCGTATCAGTGATGTCACTGTGACCAATTTATACGACGGAAACCACAACCGGCTTAGCAGCACCACGCTTACGAATTGCGTATTGAACTCGTCTGGGACGCTTCTCAGCGCCGACTACGTCGGCACCTGGACCAACTGGTATGACGCCCGGGACAACCTGATATGGACCATGAACCCGAGCAATCAGGTGACGCGCTACACCTACGATGGCGATGACCGGTTGACGGCAGTGACCAATGCCCTCAATCAGTTCACCCTGATGAGCTACGACACCAAGGGTAACCTGACCAACCTCATTGACGCCCTGAACCGCACCAATGCCTGGACCTACGACGCCAATGGCCGGCAGTTTGAATCCTATTACCCCGACGGCCTGAAAATTTCCCGGGGCTACGACGCCGTGGGCCGCCTTGGGTCGGTCACCAATCACGGCTCCGGCCTTTATCAGAGTTACTTTTACGACGGCCTCAACCGCATGCGGGACGTGGTGTTCCCGGACGGCACGAGCAATCACTTCGAGTATTCGTGCT
>CAYIOH010000328.1:0-5138 GCA_964364975.1 uncultured Bifidobacteriaceae bacterium | reverse complement strand
CCGCAAGCTCACAAACGCTCGGACTTTTCATGCCGGTTCATTCCCAGCGAAGCCGCTGCGGCTGAAGACAGCCGCGCTCCATCACTCCGTGGACGCGAACGCCACGAGCGCCAGTCCACCGCAATCTCCGCAGTTGCCACTCAACGTCGTGAATTGCGCGCCGCAACGCGGACAATAGGCGCGACACGATTCGTCCAGTGGCGCCGGTGGCTTGCAAAGATCTTCTGGTTCGACGCCATGTTGCTTCAACAGTTCTTCCACCGCGGTTTGCAGCATCGTTCGCGCGTGAAGTTCCGTGGCGTGCGCTGCGGGTTCGGCACTGGACCAAACCGGTTCTGCCGGATGCCGGAGGTCGAGCAACACACGCCGCGCGAAGTCGCGAAAGTCGTTTCGTGACAGAAAAACTCTTGCAAGAGCGAGCGGATGAAACGTCTCGAACAACGGGCGGGACAGCGCGTCGTGGGCGCGCATCGTGGTCATGGGCGCGAGCACGATGGTGAGCGTGTGGGTGAAGCGTTCGTCCTCGGCTTGCGGGTAAAGCGTTCGATGCGCGCGGTAAAAAAATACCGCCGTCGCCGTCGTGAGCGCGAACAGGCCGACAAGCAATCCGAGCCAGCTTAGTTTGAAGCCGAGCTGCCAGATCAATCCCGGGGCAAACACGAAAAGATAAACGAACAGTGCGTTGCCAAGAAGGCGCACGGGGCGAGAGAGTTGCTGCAACTCCTGCCACCGTTGCTCTGCGATTTTGGTATCCAACGTCGCGTGAACAAGCTCGGCGATGGCAGCCTCGCGCTGCGAAGGGATCAACTTCACGAGCCGACGTAATTCACTGGAAAAATGTCGGGCTAGACTGTTTGAGGCAGCCGTTAGCAAGACTACTCCATTAACGAGTAATTTCTTCCCCTGCGCCGAGACGTCACGAATTTCGTCAATGCGGAAGTATTTTCCCGACTGCGCCGGTCGCCAACCGGGGTTCACGTTGGTGGCGACAGCGGCCAACAGACCTTCCGGTGAGAGCGAGACGGGAAATTGACCAGCCGTGAGCAGCGTGCCCATCGGCGGCAGCGGGGCAGCGAAGATGAATCCACCATGTTGGTTGCCGAGTAATGTGCCAGGATGCCGTGCCTGCCAGTTGCGGCCCAGCCACGTCGAGAACGCGACCGACCCGCGGCGCAACCAGCAGGCGCACTCCCAACCGTAGAGCAGCGCCAGCGCAAGGAAGAGAAGTTGGAGTTCGCTCATCTGCGTCTGATAGCGCTCGCTCGTGCGAAAGCGGCGCAAATCGGCCTTCTAACATTGGCGGTTGCCGTGTGATTGCCGGTGCTAGTCTTCGCGGCGGATTTCCTCGTCCCGTCCGGTGAGGCGGTGGAATATCTTCTTGAAAAAGTTGGCCGCCGCCACGAGTACGGCGACGACCAGCCACCAAGCTTTCTTCAGAAACGGCAGCAGCCACGCGAACAAACCGAGCTTGGCCGCGCCGACCGCCGCGCCGCCGGCCACGAGCGCCGCGAGGCCATATTTCGCCACCTTGTCGCCAGGCCGGTATTCGGCGTAATTGTTTCCCGATTGAAACTTGTACCCGGCAATCAAGTTCGTGAAAGCCGGAAGCGTTGACGCGAACCGGTCGGGTTCAACGATGAGTTTGACCTGCATCACGCCTTTGCGACCCAGGAGGCGGGTGTCGTAATTCAAAATCTCACGGCCCTCGCAGGTTCCGCGAATGGCCCATTCAAGATTGTGGGTGATGTCGTTATACCTCGGCGGTTGTTCCCAGCCCACCACATGAATGGGCGGAATCTTCGACCGTTCCCGAATTTTGTTGGCCACCTCGGTGCCGTCCTTGAACTGCTGGAGGAGTTTGTTCGCGTCCAGCTTGTCCTTGTCGTCATCTTTCACGTAGCCGATGTCGTGAAAACTGAACATGACGGACCAATCGCCGTTTGTGGGATCCAGCGAACCGAGCAAATTATCTGAAACAGGCTCGCCAACCGCCTTCAGATACTCGCGCAGTGTTTTTCCGTCTATGAACACGAAGCCGGCGGGCACGGCGACCTGCGCAATGGCGCCCAGTTTCGCGGTGGCCGGTCCTTGCAGCACCTCGAGTTTCTTGCCTTCTGAAGTTTGCGCGAGCAGTGGCAACGTGGCGAGGACGAGTCCGCACACAGCCAGCCGGATTGGATTGCGATTTAGCATTTTGCCTTTCTATTGTCGGATATGCCTTGGCAGATTTTCAGGATGACGACGCCTTTCGTTTACTCTCTGCAGGCGGGGTTCGTCAAGGCGTTTGGGGGACAGGCTTGGCCGGTTTGATGCCGCGCAAGTGTTCGTCGAACCAGTCGGCGAAGACGGGCAGGTCCTTTTCGATGCCGCGCCAGCCGTGGCCTTTGCCCTCGCGTACCACGAGTTTCGCGTTCACGCCGAGTTCCTCGCACCGCTTCACGAACATTTCCGCCTGGTAAATCGGCACGAGCTTGTCGGCATCGCCGTGGATGATGAGAATCGGCGGTGTGTTCGAGTGGACGAAATAAATCGGCGAGATTTCGCGGCCCAACTTCTGCCGCTCCTCGGCGGTGTCCGAATGCGGGCCGAACGCGGGCTTGAAATCCTTGAGCGTTCCCACGCCCACGGCGTCGTCGCCCGGCTGGCTGTAATTCAAAAAGTCCGTCGGCGGAAAAAAGCACGCGACGCATTGCACCTCGCTGCTCTCGCGGTCAACCGGGTTCTTGGCTTCGGCGTTTCCTTGGCCACCCTTAACAGCCATCGTCAGCGACAGATGCCCGCCTGCGCTGCCACCCGTGATGCCCAGCCGGCTCGCGTCCACGCCATATTTGCCGGCGTTGTGCCGGATGAAACGCACGGCACGATGGATGTCCTCGACGATTTCCGTGACGACGAATTTCGGCTGCGACCCATGCACGACGGCGAACACGGTGTAGCCGCGGTCCAGAAACGGACGACATTTCTCCGCGTTGATGGCTTCGTGCGCGGAAAACCAGCCGCCGCTGACCATGAAAATAATGCCAACGCCGTTGGATTTGGCGGGCTGAAACACATCGAGTGTGAGCGCCGTGCCGAATTTGCGACCGTAAATCACGTCCTCGGTGCGCGTGAAGGCGGCATTGGTTTGGGCAACCGCGCTGGTGAGTAGCGCCAGGCCGCACGCGGCGAGAAAAAGTTTTTTGAGCATGGGTGTCACACGTTGAACTTGAACAGCAACACGTCGCCGTCTTTGACGACGTAGTCGCGGCCTTCGTGCGAGTAATGGCCGGTCTCACGGGCGTGCGCCACCGAGCCGGCCTTCAGCAAATCTTCGCAGTGGACGCGCTCGGCTTTGATGAAGCCGCGTTCGAAGTCGGTGTGGATTGTACCCGCGGCGCGCGCGGCCGTGTCGCCGGCGTGGATCGTCCAGGCGCGGATTTCTTTTTCGTTGAAGGTGAAGAAGGTCCGCAGCCCGAGCAGTTGATACGTACTGCGAATCAGGGCGGTGATGCCGGATTCCTTGACACCCAGCTCGACCAGATACTGTTGTGCCTCATCGGGCGACAAATCGGCGAGATCACTTTCCAGTTGCGCGCAAATGACGACCGTGTCGCAGGCGTGATGTGTGCGGGCGTATTCGCGGACTTTGGCCACGTGGGAATTCGTGTCGGCGCCGGCGAGTTCGTTTTCTTTCACGTTTGCGGCAAAAATCGTGGGTTTGGCCGTGAGGAGGAAACAGTTCCGCGCCAGGCCCCACTCCTCCTTGGCGAAATGCAACGTCGCGGCGGGGTTGCCGGTGTTCAGGTGCGGTTCGATTTTGTCGAGGACGTGGTTTTCCGCAACCGCGTGTTTGTCGCCACTCTTGACCTCCTTGCTGATGCGGTCACGGCGGCGACGCAGCGCGTCGAGGTCGGCCAGGACGAGTTCGGTGTTGACGATTTCGATGTCGCGCACGGAATCCAAACTGCCGGTGACATGCGCGATGTCTGGGTCGTCGAAGCAACGCACGACATGAACGATGGCGTCCACCTCGCGGATGTGGCTGAGAAACTTGTTGCCCAATCCTTCGCCCTGGGACGCGCCTTTGACCAGGCCCGCAATGTCCACGAATTCGATGGCGGCGGGGATGATCTTGTTGACCTTCGCGATTTTGGCGAGCGGGGCCAGGCGCGGATCGGGCACGCTGACGACGCCCAGGTTCGGCTCGATGGTGCAAAAGGGATAATTTTCCGCCGGCGCTTTGTGGGAGCGGGTGACGGCGTTGAAGAGCGTGGACTTTCCGACGTTGGGCAATCCGACAATTCCGGCGCGCAGCATGAAGAAAGCCTAGCCATCCAGAGGCGCAAAGGATACCAAAAACCACCACCAAAAACCACCGCCGCTTCCGTTACGCCATGTGGTTGGAATGAAACCCTGGTTATTCGTGGAAACCTGCATGAATGAGCTTCGACAAATTGACGGCGCAATCCAGCAGTGGGCCTTGGACAATGGAAAAACCGATGAAGACAAACCAACTGGGCAGGATCTCAAGCCCTGCTTCGGCTACTCAGATACAAATCGGCATCCGCCATGTTGTCCCTACGGTGGGCGTTACATCTTGGGAAAAGTGAAGGAAGGGCCGAGATGCACTGTGCGCAGCCACAAGCTGCCGTAATGAGAGTCGATCTGTGACCGCCGTCGAAAAAGAACTCATCGCCATCGTCATCTTTGGCTTCACCTGCCGGCTGATCAGCGGGCGGCGGTTGAAGGTGCTGCAGTTGCATCTGCCCGCCGCGGTGCTGATGGTCGCCTGCGGCGTGATGACGCTGGAGCGCATGTATAGCCCGGTGGACTCTGACGTGAATTTTGCGAAATTACGCGAATCGTTTCCGAGGTTTGTAAATTCGCGCCAATAAGTGTAATTCGCGTTACTTTTGGAGTCCGCTTCTTTTCAATCGCAATTCGCCAATCGTAAATCTAAAATGCCAGGCACATGAGCTTTTACGACAACTTGAAATTCGACGCGAACGGGCTGATCCCGGCCATCGTTCAGGAGCAGTCCACCGGCCGCGTGTTGATGATGGCGTGGATGAACCGCGCCTCGCTGGAGAAAACCATCGAGACGGGCAAGACGCATTTCTGGAGCCGCTCGCGCCAGAAGTTCTGGATGAAGGGCGAAT
>CAYIOH010000327.1:0-5162 GCA_964364975.1 uncultured Bifidobacteriaceae bacterium | reverse complement strand
GCTTCGATGGTGAAGTCCTGGAGTTGAAGGTTGGCCGGATTGCCCACCGTCACCAAGTCCGTGTTGCCGTCCAGCACAAAGCCCTGCCCAACCTGGCCCGCACCGTAGGCCGTATTGCCGACCAGCGTCCCATGGTTGCCGTCCACAGAATCCAAGACATTGTTTTCGCCCTTCCACCAGCTCACCAAACCCGAGGGCGGTGTGGCGCAAGTTGGCGGCGGCGTTGGCGCACACTTGCCCGCGTTGCCCGCGTTGTAGATCGTCTGGACTTCATTAGCCGCCAGCGCGCGGTTGTAAACACTCACTTCATCTATCGTCCCCAGAAAACTGTTGTCCAGATTGTCACCCCGCGCCCCAATCGCCGCCACCGTCGAAAACGTAAAACCCGGATTGAAGGCCGGCGCCGAATAGGCGGTGCCATCAACATAGAATATCACCGTGCTCCCCGATTTCGTCACCACCAGATGGTGCAGATTCGTATCCGTAATCGCCGTCGCCGGCGCGGTCAGGCTAAAATGGGTCTTATTCAGCGCCGGCGTACCGTCCGGAAGAAAGTAGAGACCATAGCCGCCATAACCGTAACCGAAGATGTAGCCGTTGCCGTACGAACCATACGAAACAACCGAAGTGCTGGCCCGCTTGATCCAGGCTTCGATGGTGAAGTCCTGGAGTTGAAGGTTGGCCGGATTGCCCACCGTCACCACGTCCCCGCTGCCGTCCAACACAAATCCCTGCCCAACCTGGCCCGCACCGTAGGCCGTATTGCCAGCCACCGTGCCGTGGTTGATTCCGGCTGAATCCAAGGCATTGTTCTCCCCGCGCCACCAACTCACCAAACCCGATGGCGGTGTGGCGCAAGTTGGTTGGGCTGAAACTTGAGTCACGACCGCGCAACAAACGACGGCACCGAGCGTGACCGCTGAAGTGAACCAAGAAGACGGCGAAGTGAAGACGGTTTTCATAATTATTCCTGTGCTTTCATATTGATGACCGGATGACATTCGGCGTTATCCCCCCGAATGTAGTTTTAATCCTAGAGATTGGCAGTGGTTTGTCAATCTTAAAAAATCTAAAGTGAATCGGACTTTTCTTGCCAAGAGCGTGTACAGAAAACGGTTGTTGCGGCTGATCCGCCCGCCCCGGTTGGCATCCGCCGACCGGAAGGGGTGCGGCGGAGTCGAGCCAGGCGCGTGCTGCTTGGTCCGCGCCGCTTATGCTACCCAAGACTGCATTTCCCTACACGCTCCAAGCTTTCTTGAGGTCATAAACCTGTTGGATGATCCAGAAAATTCCACGGCACGCGGAACTTTTTGGAAAGTTGCGCGGCAAGCGCTTTCACGCCGAACGTCTCCGTCGCGTAATGGCCGCCGTAAAGAACGTTCAAGCCCAGTTCCTCCGCCATTCCAAACGTCCAGTGCGAACCTTCACCGGTGACGAGCGTGTCCACACCCTCCTCAGCCGCGCGCTTGAGTTCGTTGCCCGCGTCGCCGGTCACGACGCCGATGCGTTCGCAAACATTTTTCCCGCCGGGAATGAGCAGCGGCTTTACGCCCGTCGCGCCGTGCAACCGTCTCGTCAGATCGTTCCTTGAAATTTTCGTCCGGCTCTGGAATCCGATGCACTGGCCGTGACTGAAGAAAAACGGGCGAAGGTTCTTCAATCCCAGCGCGGCGCAAAGTTGCGCGTTGTTGCCGAACCTGGGATGTGCATCCAGCGGCAGGTGCGAACTGTAAACGGCCAAGTTGTGGTCGAGCAGCAACCGCAGCAGCTCGTATTTCCGGCCGGTCCACGGATGCGACGGGGACCAGAACAGGCCGTGATGCACGAGCAGCAAGTCCGCCTTGGCCGCAATCGCCAGCCGCACGGTGGCGAGATTCGCATCCACCGCCGCCGCGATTCGGGTGACGGTGCCGGAGTTTTCCATCTGCAATCCATTCACCGCGCCGTCGTAGTCCGTGATTTCGCGAGTGCGCAACAAGCGGTCGCAGTATTTGACGATGGCGGCGAGTGAAGGTTTCGGCATGGCGCGATGAAAGCAGAAGCGCGTGCGACTGCAAAGACCGAAAACCTTTCATTAACACCGGGCTTCAGCCCGGTGACAACGCCACTTGCGACAAAAACCGTTTCAACAGTTTCCAGTCGCACCGAAAAACCGCTGAAGCGGTTCACGAGATTCAGCGGTCAGGCCCACCGGACTGAAACCCGGTGTTAATGTGCGAAGGACATCGCTGCCTGTCGTGCTGCAAAAAAATTCATTGCGCCTGTTGCTTTCTGCGCGCGAGTTTTTATAGTGCGTCCGATTCGACACATACGAAATGAGCAACTCAACTGACGCCACGGCACCTTGGGACATCGCCGCGGCGCGAAACCTGTATAACATCCATCGCTGGGGAGCGCGGTACTTCGACATCAATGACGCGGGCCACGTCGTCGCCAAACCGTTGCAAGACGCAGGCGTGGCGGTGGACCTCACCGACGTGATCGAGGAAGCCAAGGGGCGCGGATTGAAGTTCCCGTTGCTGATTCGCTTTCAGGATATCCTTCGCCACCGCGTCGAGTCCATCAACCTCGCGTTCCGCAATTCCATCGCCGAGTACGGTTATCAGGGAAAATACCGCGGCGTGTTTCCCATCAAGGTCAACCAGCTCCGCGAGGTGGTCGAAGAAATTCTCGACGCGGGCAAGCCGTTTGATTTCGGGCTGGAAGTCGGCAGCAAGCCGGAACTCTTCGCGGGCCTGGCGCTGCAAAATCAGATGGGCAGCCTGATTATTTGCAACGGCTACAAGGACACGGAATTCATCAAGATGGCGCTGCTTGGCATCAAGCTGGGCAAAAAGGTCATCATGGTCGTGGAGAAGCTGGAGGAACTGCGCCAGATCATCAATGTTTCCAGGCAACTTGGCGTCGAGCCGCTCCTCGGCGTCCGCGCGCGGTTGCTGTCCAAGGGCGCGGGCCGCTGGGCTGAGAGCGGCGGCGAGAACGCCAAGTTTGGTCTGAGCACGGCGGAGATTCTCGCGGCGGTTGAAATGTTGAAGGCGGAAAACCTCACGCATTGCTTCAAGCTCCTCCATTTCCACATCGGTTCGCAGGTGCCGGACATTCTCACCGTGAAGAAAGCCGTGCAGGAAGCGGCGCGCTTCTACGCCAAGCTGCACAAGATGGGTTTCAACATCGAACACCTCGACGTGGGCGGCGGCTTGGGCGTGGACTACGACGGCAGCCGGTCGGCGTTCGACAGTTCCACGAATTACTCGCTCCAGGAATACACGAATGACGTGATTTACTACGTCGCCGATGTTTGCAACGCGGAGAAAGTGCCACACCCCGACATCATCAGCGAAAGCGGCCGGGCCATCGTCGCGCATCACAGCGTGCTCATCGTGGAGGTGTTCGGCGCGATTGAAAAAATCCGGCCGGGCGAATTTTTTCAATACGGCGACAACGAGCATCCGCTGGTGAGGGAGTTGCTCGACATCAGAGGAAATCTAGCGAAGCTCAACAAGCTGGAGGCCTACCACGACGCGTTGGAGCGCCGCGAGGACGCCCAACACATGTTCACGCTCGGCATGATGGACTTGCCGGACAAGGCGAAGATCGAAAATCTCTACTGGGAAATCAGCCTCGACGTCGTCGAGAGTTTCAAGGGCCAGGCCTATGTGCCGGAGGAAATCCGCAAGCTCGAGGACAGTCTCGGCGATCAATACCTCTGCAATTTTTCCGTCTTCCAATCGCTGCTCGACCACTGGGCGCTGGGCCATTTGTTTCCCATCATGCCGATCAGCCGGTTGAACGAGCGCCCCACCCGCGAAGCCACGCTCGCGGACATCACCTGTGATTCGGACGGGCAGGTGAACAAGTTCATTGATCTGCGTGACGTGCGCGACACCCTCCCGCTCCACAAGCTCAACGGCAATGGCAACGGTCAGCCTGAACCTTATTACCTCGGTTTTTTCCTCATGGGCGCCTACCAGGACATCATGGGCGATCTGCACAATCTCTTTGGCCGCGTCAACGAAGTGCATGTGTTCCTTGAACCGGACGAGCCGGCGGGTTACTACATCGAGGAAATCATCGAGGGCAGCACTATCATCCAGACGCTGACCTCCGTGCAATACGACGAGAACGAATTGAAGCGGCAGATGAAGGCGCAGATGGACGAAGCCATCAAATCCGACCGCATGAAACCGTCCGAGGCCATGCGGCTGCTGGACGATTACGAGCGCGGGTTGAAGGCGTACACCTACTTGAGTTTCTAACCCATCTGCCCATGAGGATTGAAGATGGAGGATGGAGGATGGAAAGCATCCCACGCCGTTGCGCCGCCATCTTCCATCCTCTATCCTCCATCATCTTTTTCCGTCGCCATGCCTGATCCCACGCCCAACGCCGAACTCCTCCGCTCGCTCGGCCGGCTTGCCCGCGGCCTGTCCGCGCTGTTTTGGGGCCTGCCCACGCTGTTGATCGTCAGCGTGCGCATGGCGAAAGCCGAGTGGCTCGCGCCGTGGGCCATGGTGCCGGTGCTGGCGCTGGGCGGTCTGCTGCTGATCGGCCTCTGGCAGATGGGTTCGTTCCAAAAACAAGAGCGCCCGTGGCGCGCCGCGCTAGACCGCGCGAAATTGCTGGGATTGGTGAATTTGGGCCTCAGCCCGTTTCTCTACTGGTGGAATCGCGTGCCCGACCAGCCGTTCTTCGGGATTGGCGTGCTCCTGCTCGCGCTGGCCGGCGTGGTGTTTCTGTTCAACCTCAACCTCGTGCTCGCACGGCTCGGCGCGATGCTGCCGGACGAAACGCTGCGCCACGAAACAAAACAATTCACCGCGTTCAACCGTGGCCTGCTCCTCGCGCTGCTGTTGTTCACGGCGATATATTTTGGCCTTACGCAGCTTCCGAACCTGCCGGCTCAATTCCTCATCTTCGCACTGATCCTGGAGCGCGGCAGCCAGTGGGCATTGATTGTTCTCGTGCTCCTGCCGCTGGCCATGACCATGGCGCTGATTTGGAAAACCAAGGAGGTGATCTTGGAAAGCGTGTTCGGAGGCGGGCGGCACTGACCCGGCTGCGATTCAACACTTTGCGCCTCCCAATCGGCATGGCGACAACACATAGTTACGGCCACCGCAACTGGTAGAAGCAGGCCGGCTGATTGGTCGCGTTGTCGTCCG
>CAYIOH010000326.1:0-5178 GCA_964364975.1 uncultured Bifidobacteriaceae bacterium | reverse complement strand
AGCCGCACCGGCATGAAGGAACGGCGCATCTCCCACGTCTCCGGCCTGGAAATGTCCTATGTCGCGGCGGAGCGGGCGCTGGCGTGCGCCGGCATGAAAGCCGACGAACTCGACTTCATCATCTACGGCAGTTGCAGTTTTGACGAGCTCGTGCCGAACTCGGCTTCCGGCCTGCAGGCGAAATTGGGTGCGCATAAGGCGGCGGCGATGGACGTGAATACCGCGTGCACCAGTTTTCTCTATGGCATGTCCACAGCAACCGCATTCATCAAATCGGGCGCGGCCAAGAAGGTGCTGGTGATCGGCGTTGAACACATTTCCAAATTCATGGATTGGCGGAATCGCAATGTGGCCGTCCTGTTTGGCGACGGTGCCGCCGCCTGCGTCTTTGAAGCCACGGAACACAAAGCCGGCGTCATTGCGCAAAAGCTGCAATGCTTCGCCGATGCCCGCCAGATCTTGCGGGTGCGCGGCATGGGCGCGATCTACGCCAACCTCGGCGCGCAATTCGGCGATACGCGCTGGGATTTCGACGGCCAGGAAATTTTCGTGAAAGCCGTCACCGGCATGAGTGATGCCAGCCTCGAGGTCATGGCGCAGGCCGGTGTGATGATCGACGATGTGGAAGTCATCGTGCCGCACCAGGCTAACTTGCGGATTCTCGAAGCCGTCGCCAAACGGGTGGGCGCGCCGATGGACAAGGTTTTTCTTACCATTCACAAGTACGGCAACATGAGTGCGGCCACCGCACCGGTGGCACTGGTGGAAGCGCTGGAAGCAGGGCGCGTTAAACCTCATTCACTGGTGCTGATCCCGGCCTTCGGCGCGGGCTTGACCATGTCGGCGCACCTGATCCGCTGGGGCGCGCGCATCACGCCGATTGCGACCACCGATCTCGATTTGCCGCCGTGCGACAAGACCGCGTTGCAGATGGTGCAGGAACTGATGGCGCAGAAGGAGCCGCACATTCGTTCCGAGGCGGCGCTGGGGAGCGTGAGGTTTATCGAGCAGAGGTAGTTTTAATGGGCAACCATGAGCAACCAGTCAATTGATCCGCGGGTCCGCATCGGCCACGTCCATCTGAAGGTCGCCGACCTCCAGCGTGCGCTGCAATTCTACTGCGAGGTGCTGGGCTTTGAATTGCAAAAACGGTTTGGTACGCAGGCCGCGTTCATCTCGGCGGGCGGCTACCATCATCACATCGGATTAAACACATGGGAGAGCCTGGATGGTTCGCCGCCGCCGCCGGGCACGACGGGTTACCTAACGTGCCCTGTTAAGGTGATTGAGTTGCGAAAGGAAATGCGCCGTATTTTCTCTGATCCCGAGTAACCTCTGAGGATATGACCAGCGAGCAAACAACTCAGCAAAGGCGCCTGCAGGCCGAGACCGCCGCCGAACTGGACGCCTTGCTCCCCGCCATCCTCTACCGCACCAGCAAAGGAGAATTGTAAGAACCGCAAACCCAAACGAGCCATGAATGAACCAGCAACCACAAAACCTGTTGAGTCCGATGATACCGTCCGCTCGCGTCTCCGCGACTATGCCTGGAAGTATTTCCAGTTCCATGCGGATCAGAGGATGAAGACGTTTCATTTCTTTCTTCTGATTTCGGGCGGCGTAATTGCAGGATTTGTTTCAAAGGCTGGCGACCAAAAGGGAGTCGCCGCCGCACTGGGATTTCTTTTGAGTTTCATGTGTTTAGTGTTCGGAAAGCTCGAAAAACGTAATCGCGAGTTGGTGAAGAACGGTGAAGCGGCCCTGAAGCATTTGGATGATTTTGAAGGATTGAAAGACAAAGGGAACGAGCCCAACCCGCTAAGGCTTTTTACACGCGACGATTTCGTAACCCGGCAGTTCCCGAAGGAGAGGAATATTGTTAAAGCATCTTTTGCTTACAGCATGGTGCTTGCGCTTGTGTTTTGGGTTTTGGGATTACTAGGATTCTTCGCCGGAATCTTCTGTATGTGGAAAGTGATCTGCCCGTGAATGCATCCATCAACGCGTTGCAGGGGGAGGTGGACGCGCTGAAGCGTCTGCATGCCGGGACCACCGTCGAACTGGGTGCTTTACTTCCTGCCATTTTGAACAGAGCTTTCAAAGGAGAATTGTGACTATGGAAAAAATCTTCGACAAATTGCTGGTGGAATTCCTGATCCCCGCTTGTCTCATGCTGCTTTGCCTGCTCCTGCTGGCCGATGTCCTATTCGGGGATTCATTCGATCTGGCGAACCCGGATCACCGCAAGCGCTTGACAGACGAAGGATATTTGCTGATACCTGCGCTGCTGTTTGCCTATCTGCTGAACACATCGGCCACTGCGGTTTTCTACCTGTGGTTGCGCAAGACAAAATGGGGGAGCGTCCGCGAGTATCTGCTCCTGCGAAAACTCAACGTGTTCAAAACCGGTCCCTTGAAAGGTATCAACTGCTGGAATTATCTGCGTTTGACAGACGCACAAAGAGAAGAATTGAAAACAGTTCTGCGACCAGGTGCTGACAACTTGTATTCCGATTTCATGGAAAGAATGGAAGCGGAAGCCATATCGGCGAAGTCAGTCAAAGAACTGTTGGACGCTTACGACAATTTGCGAACCATCGTCATGGACTCCGGCGATAGCGCGATCGTGGAGTGGATTCGATATCACTGGGCTCAACTTCGACTGGCGCGCGGCTCCATCGTTCCAGCGTTCTTGCTTTTGCTCCTTGTCCCGCCCGCGGCCCACCAGTGGAGGTATTCCGCTCTGGCTGTTGGAGCATGTGAAGTTGGTTTTCTGATCTTCTTTTTGCTCCAGTGCCTGCACTATTACTATCGTGAACGCTTCATGACCTATACGATGGTGGGCTACTTCCTCCGAAAGTCTTCAAAACATGAAAGAAAGGGGCACCACACCTAAACGGTTTCTTCCAAAGCCCTGGCTCGCAACGAAACGCCGGATCGTGGCCCAACTGGAGGCGTTCAAGCGGAGGTGGACGCGCTGAAGCGCCTGCAAGCCGGGACCGCCGTTAATAACACGGGGCAGGCCGCCGCCGAGTTGGCCGTCTTGCTCGACGAGACAGTGAAGATCGACACCTCACCTTTAATCCTCTCCCCGTTCGAGGCGGAGAGGAAACCCGCCACCCTCGACCGAACCCTCAATGGAGAAAGCTAAATGATATTGAAAACAACGCTGACAGCCCTGCTGTTGTCCCTGGCCGTGCCCTTGGTCGCGCAACCATCCAAGCCCGTCGTCATCGCGCATCGCGGTGCCAGCGGGTATCTGCCGGAGCACACGCTGGAGGCCAAGGTGCTGGCCCACGCGATGGGCGCGGATTTTCTGGAGCAGGACATCGTGCTCACGAAGGACGACGTGCCCGTGGTGATGCACGACATTCAGTTGGAAACGATCAGTGACGTGGCGCAACGCTTTCCCGACCGCAAGCGGAGCGACGGCCACTACTACGCGCTCGATTTCACGCTGGCGGAGATCAAACAGCTCCACGCGAACGAGCGCATCAACCCGAAGACCGGCAAGGCGGTGTATCCGAGTCGCTTTCCTCCGGGTCGGTCGTCTTTTCAGATTCCGACGCTTGAGGAAGAGTTGCAGCTCATCGAAGGACTCAACAAGACCTGTGGCCGCGTCGCGGGCATTTATCCTGAGATCAAGCAGCCGGGCTGGCATCGCAAACAAGGCCACGATATCAGCCGGATCGTGCTGCCGCTGTTGCGCCGTTACGGTTATGCGACGAAACAGGACCCATGTTGGATTCAGTGCTTCGAGGTGGATGAGGTGAAACGGATCCGCACCGAGTTGGGCTGGGAAGGCCGCCTCCTGCTGCTGGGGGGTACCGGGCGGAAGAACCCGGACGGAAGCGAGGCAGAACCGTGGTTCGCCCCGGCGGGCATGGTGGAGTTGGCGAAGTTCGCCGATGGCGTCGGTCCGGCGCTCGGCGCGATCGTGTCCGGCACGTCGAAGGCCAATCGCAAGGTCACCGACTTCGTGAAAAACGCGCACGCGGCGAACTTGATCGTGCATCCCTACACCTTGCGCGCCGACGAACTGCCGAAGTTAGCGGATTCGATGGATGACGCGCTCGAAGTCCTGTACACCGAAGCGGGCATAGACGGGCTTTTCACTGATTTCCCCGATGTCGTCGCGAAATGGCTCGGAGCGCACGGTAAGCACTGAAGCAAAGAGCTAGCCCGCATATTTCACACGCTTTCGCCGATTCAATCGGCGTGTGAAATGTGAAGCTAGAGGGTTGCGCGTTGCCCAAAAAACTGGTAATTGATGTTGCGACTACGTTTTCAAAGAAAACAACGCGATCTCCCAAACGGTGGATTGCAAATCCTCGTACCGAATATGAATGTGAACAACATAAATGAATCGGAAAGGTGGCTTCAAGCCCTGCCGGCTTCGGTGTTGGCAGTGGCGGTGGTCTGGCTCGTCGGCTGTCAAACGGCGGGATACAAGAAGAGTGACGTGGCGGCCTGGAATTCGCAGGTGGCGGCCTTGAATGTCCAGGCCGAAAGCCAGGAGCTCGAGGCGACCATCGGGGCTTTGAATGATTTGGTGAATCAGCCGGCAGCCGATGCCAAGCCGCAGTTCCTGAAGTTCGACCAGACGCTGAATTGGTTGGTTGCCTCGGCCAGGCGCACCGAGAGCGAGGTCAACCGGATTTGGGGCAGGCAGGCAGCGTATTTTGCAGTGTGGGAGAAGGAAATCCCGACCATACAAGACCCCGCAACGCGCAGCTTGAGCGAGGCCCGAAAAGCGGAGGTGAGCAGCCAGTTCGACGCGGCCAACCGTCGATACGACGAGGCTCGAAATGCCTTGGAGCCGCTCATCACCTATCTGCAGGACATCCGCAAGGCGCTGAGCACGGACCTCACGCGGGATGGGCTGGTGGCCATCAAACCGTCCGTCTTCAACGCCAACGAAAGAGCCCGCCAAGCGCAGACGGCTTTGGCGCAGTCGGCTGCTGAACTGGACGCGTTGAGCGCCCGGACCGCTTCCTTTAGAGTGCAGGAAATCAAGTGACGGCCCCGGGGCGTCGGTTCGTGCGGGAGATGGACACATTCCGGGCGGAGTTGGTCGCGCTGAAGCGCCTGCAAGCCGGGACCGCCGTAATAAACACGGGGCAAGCCGCCGGCGAGTTGGCTGCCGTAGAAAAGTCGTAAATGAAAATCGGCACCTCA
>CAYIOH010000325.1:0-5202 GCA_964364975.1 uncultured Bifidobacteriaceae bacterium | reverse complement strand
GTGTCGCGGGGCGAGCAAAGCAGGACAAGTTGTGTAGTTAGCAAAGCAGGACAAATTCCCAGAACTGGAATTTGTTCCTTCCCCCACGCCCAGCCTATGAGGAGGCCGAGCGTAGCGATGGCCGACGAATAGGCTGGGCGTGGGGGGCCGGTCGGCGGGTATTCTCCGTCCTTGAAAACTATCAACAACTCCGCCATCGCCACGCCCCATCTTTCATCCGCCACGTGTTCGAAGCTTTCCGGCAACATACGTTGACGGCCACCGAAGCCGCGCGGCGACTCGGTCTCTCCCGCAGTCGCCTCTACGCTTTAACCACCGCTTACAACACCGCTCGCGCCCAAAAACAGGAACCCCTCTGGACGCCCGGCGCTTCCGGTGGCGATCATGCCGCCGCGTGGCCGCAGCCGGTCGTGGACCTTCTCAAAAAGCGATTAGGCTGCTCGCCGCCGTGTCCTTACAGCTTCGCCGCTTCCGAAGCCTTGCGCCTGCACGCCTTCAAACTCGACCGCGCCCAGGTCCGCCGCTGGGCGCTGGAAAACCAGCTCGC
Organism: uncultured Bifidobacteriaceae bacterium; assembly: GCA_964364975.1. Taxonomy (GTDB): domain Bacteria; phylum Verrucomicrobiota; class Verrucomicrobiia; order Limisphaerales; family JADLHS01; genus JALOTT01. The sequence goes on along the minus strand of CAYIOH010000325.1, from coordinate 4,655 downwards.
CCATGCCGTCCCGCCCAAACGCATCCTAGCGCCCGTGCGCCGCTGGCAACGCGCTCAAATCGGCGAACTCTGGCAACTCGACGCCTCGCCCCACCGTTGGTTTCCTCACTCCAAGCGCTCCTTCCCCATGCTCAACATGCTCGATGATTGCAGCCGCCTGTTCACCGGCTCGAAGCTTTATGAGCGCGAACTGCTGATCTCCTACTTCGACTTCCTGCCCGCCACTTTCCTGGCCCACGGACGCCCGCTCCAAATCTACGTCGATTACCACAGTATCTTCTTCACGCACGATCCGGACGCCCTCACCCAGTTGGGCTGGGCGCTCAAGTTCTATGACATCAGTTTCCTCTATGCCCCCACGCCGCAAGCCAAGGGCAAAGTCGAACGCGAACATCAGTTCTGGCAGGGGCGCCTGCCCGCCTACTTCGCCAGCGAAAAGATCACCGAAATCGCCATCGCCAATCCGCATATCCACGACCTGCGGGCGCATCGCAACGCCCAGGAAGTCCATCGCGAACTGCGCCAGACCCCGCAACGGGCCTGGGATCAGGCCCGAAAAGAAAAACGCTCCGTCCTGCGGCCAACACCCCGCTGCCCGTGGTGGGATTATGTGTGGAGCGTGCGCACCCTCATCCAAGTCGGCGCCGACGGTCGCGTGCCGATCGGCACGCAACGCCTGCGGATCGAAAGACCTCCAGAAACCAAGGTGATCCTCTGCCTGCATCCCACAGGCCACCACTCCGTGCTCGCTACAGCTCCCGATCCCAACCAAAAACCCATACTCCTCTTCACCAATCGGCCAAAATAGTCTGTCCTGCTTTGCTAACTACAAAAAAGTCCTGCTTTGAAAACTACGCGGCAGTTTTAAATTTAGGGCTTGACTTATAATCAGGATGGAGCAAGCTATTGGTAACTTGCTGCAAACGTATTTATTTGGTCTGAACCTGTGGGGGACGCAACCCTAAGCTGTTGATGGCTGTACGAAACGAATGAGAATAAGCGCTATATCAGGAGAACGGCCCCGGATGAGCTGTGGAATTTTTGCGATGTTCGACGCAGAGACATGGCGTTGATGGGCCCGCGAGCGGAGATTCAGGACATGCTGCACTACTACAAGAGCCCGACGCGGGCTAGATTCCAAGTGAGGCATGGAGTTATCGGCCTTGCCCAGATTTCCGGCCGTGGAAACCTCAGCTTCCTCGAAACCGCTGAACTGGACGTTCGATACGTGCGGCAACGTTCCCGTCGGACGGATATCAAGATCCTGTTCAAAAGCATGAAATGCGTGATGCAGGCAATCGGCGCCTTTTGAAACCTTATTTGATTAACACATGCTAGTTCGAAATAACTCGACTCTATTGTTATGTATCACCTCGCAGCCATCAAGAGGCCGGGGTTCCTGAAAGATTCAGGACTCAAAAAGCAATATGCAGGGAAACGCGTCCTGGTGTTGGGCGGCGACGGCTTCCTCGGCGTCCATGTGGCGACCGCGCTGCAGATTCTGGGAGCCGAAACCAGCATCCTAAGCCGGCGCAAGTCCTCGCTGCTGGAGAACATCGGGATCACGATCCATCGGGGACATTTGCTGCAGGACGAGGTGCTCCGGCGCGCGCTGGCGGAGAAGGACGTCGTGTTCGACCTGGCGGGTTCGAGCGGCGCGATCAGCAGCAATCGGGATCCGCACCGGAACTTTACGTTCGAATGTGAACCGCATCTGAACGCATTCCAGTTGGCCTCGGAAATGCCCGCACCTCCGCTGATTGTGTTCTGCAGTTCACGCACCGTGTATGGCAAGCCGCGAAAGCTGCCCGTGTCCGAGTCCCATCCGGTTTCGCCGATCAGCGTGTATGCGATCCACAAGCTCGCGCTCGAGCAGTACCTGCAAAACTTCCACCGCACACGCGGATTGAATTATCTGATCTTTCGTCTCTCAAATCCGTACGGACCGTATTTGTGGCAGGAGAAGAAGGATTACGGCGTCATCAACCAATTCCTGCTAAACGCGTATTTCAAGCAACCCATCAGCCTTTTTCGAGATGGAACGCAACGACACGATTATATCTTCATCGACGACGTGGTGGAGACGTTTCTCCGCGGATCGGTCTGCAAGGCCTGCCACAATCAAGTGTTCAATGTCGGCGGGCCCGCGCCGATTTCGATCAAGGAGGCGGTCGGCGTGTTCCTCAGGCAGCGGCCCGGATCCACCGTCCGGGCGGAGGATTGGCCAGCCGATTATCAGGTGACCGAGACCGGTGATTACGTGACGGATGTCCGCAAGCTAAGATCCAACTTACCGGATTTGCAGCGGACCAGTTTCTCTACTGGCGTGCGGTGCACCTTCAACGCGTACGACAAACTCTTGGCCGCGGGGCATGAAATCTGGAATTCCGCGGTGTCGCCGGTTCCAGCTAATGTCACTCGGCGCGCCACTCTGCCTAAACGGATGGATTGGAATGGCACGCGGGTTTTGGTCACCGGCGCCAGCGGGTTCATCGGGCGCCGGCTCGGCGCGAAGCTGTTGGAGATGGGCGCCCGTGTGGCCGCGCTCGACCGAGCGCCCCTGTTGCCATTGTTCGCCAAACATCCGCGAGCCCTTTTGCTGCAAGCGGATTTGGAGGAGGGGGAACAAGCCCTTTCGGAACTCGAGACATTTCAGCCGGAGGTCATTTTCCATCTCGCTGCCCGGCCCGACGGTCCGGAAGTCGAGAACCACGCCGCTGGCTGCATCAATGTGAATTTACGTGGAACGGTCAATTTGCTTGAAATGGCGTGTCGACGGGCCGTCTCGGCTTTCGTCTTTGCCGACAGCGCGAAGGCCTACGGGAACAGCCCGGTGCCCCATCGTGAAGATAGTCCCACGGATCCGTGCAGTTCCTATGCGGCATCGAAACTGGCCGCTTGGAATTACTGCCGAATGTTTTCGCGGCTCCACGGGCTGAAAGTGGTTGCCCTGCGGTCCACCATGATCTATGGCCCGGGCCAGGGCAAGAACCTGTTCAGCTTCCTCGCCAAATGCCTTGCGGAGGGTGTTCAGGAAATTCCGCTGGATGGCGGAATGCAGACCCGCGATCCGGTTTACATCGACGACGCCGTCAATGCTTACCTACGGCTGGCAGAATCAGCCAACCGGTTGAGTGGCCGGGCCATTCCCATCAGTGGAGGTTGCGAACGATCGGTCCAAGACCTGGCCGAGCTCTTTGTCCGGGTCGCGGGCTACTCGGCCGCAATCCGCTGCCGTAAGGAAGAAATGCGCCCCACGGAAATGGTGCGCAGCTACTGCGACAACCTGGACGCGTGGGAAGCACTTCGGTGGTGTCCGGAAATGTCCTTGAACGAAGGGCTGCGCCTGACTGCGGAGTACCTTTTCAGGGATCAAGTCCGGTCGTCGGAAACTCTGCGGGAAGTAGCCACCTCACCCTTGGCCCTGATCCAGGGATCCCCGGAGCCGCTCCGCCGGCGTGTTCAAGCATAAACTGCAACCGAGCAGGTTGAACCATGCGAACAACCAAAACCGTATTGCTGCTCTGCGCGCTCAGTTGCGCCTGGGTGACGAGCCTGTACGGCTGGACGCCCGCTGGTAACGTCGTCAGCAATTCCATCGGCAGCGACTTCGTGGAATTCCATTTGAGTTCGGGAGCCATCGCCCGAGTCGAGTTCCTCGATCCCGGGATCCTCCGTGTCCGGATCAACCCCGCCGGCATCCTCTCCGACCGCGCCTTTCCGGCCATTGCTCCTCACGATCTGCTTCCGCCCAACGCCGGCATCCTTGAATCCAACGGCGCGGTCTGATTCGTCACCAGCTGGATGCAGGTCGCCGTCGTCGAGTCTCCCTTCCAAGTGCTCGCGTGGAACGCGGACGGGAGCGTGATCGCCACCGACTCTTCGAATGCCGTCTATTGGGATGACCAGACGGGGGAGATTGTCGCCAGCAAGATTTGTCCTTCCGACGAACATTAATTCGGATTGGGTGGACGCGGCGCGCCGATCGACCGGCGGGGCCGCAGCCTGGTGATGCGCAATACCGACAATTCCGGCTGTGGCGAGCTGACCGATCCGCTCTACCAATCGTATCCGGTCTAATACGGGCTTCGGGCTGGAAAGGCGTACGGGGTGTTCCATGACAATCTGGCCTTCCCGTTCTTCGATTTCGACACAGAAAACCAGGGTGAGGTTTTGTTTGGGGTGCAAAGGGGTGAATTGAACTACTACCTGTTGGCCGGCCCGGATCCTTTCGATGTCGCCAACTCCTACGGGCGGCTCACCGGCTGCAATCCGCTGCCTCCAAAATGCTCGCTGGGTTACCATCACTCGCGTTACGGCTGGATGTCCGCACAAGAGATCATGGATATCGCCACGCAATTGCGTTCACAAGACTTTCCCTGCGATGCCTTGTGGTTCGACATTGACTATATGGATCAGCGTCATCAATTCACGTGGGCTCCGGCCGGTTTCCCGGACCCGGCCGGCATGAACCATGACCTTGAGGACATGGGCTTCCATCGTGTCTATATCAACGAGCCGCGTTTGCTCCAGTCGGACCCGCTTTGGAGCTATTTTGACGCTTCGGAATATTTTCTCCAGAACGCCGCGGGCCAGTCACTTGCCGCGTAGTTTTCAAAGCAGGACTTTTTTGTAGTTAGCAAAGCAGGACAGAC
>CAYIOH010000324.1:0-5205 GCA_964364975.1 uncultured Bifidobacteriaceae bacterium | reverse complement strand
GGGGCAATGGCACGGAAGGCAAACTCCTCGGCACCATCCAATCCTTCTTTCATTGTGCCTGCGGCGATGTATTCCGCTCCGCAACGGCCAGCAGTCCACTGGGCCGCACCTTCCTCGAGTATTCCAGCCGCGGCCAGCTTGTGCCCGACGAGCCGACCATCGAACTGTGGCGGGAGTTCATCGAAAACTCTGAACGCACCGGCCGCTTTCAGCCGGAGCAACACACGCTGCTGCTCGACGGCATCCCACGCAACGTCCATCAAGCCGAGATGCTCAGTGAGACGCTTGACGTAATCGCGATCATTTATCTGCATTGTACCAACATCAACTCGCTGGTCGAACGCCTCCAAAAGCGCGCTCTCAAAGAAAACCGGCTCGACGACGCCAACCTCGAAGTCATCCGCGACCGGTACAAGACTTACGACAAGGAATCCAAACCGGTGCTGAGATTCTATGGCCGGAAGCTGGTGCACCGCATTGACTCGACGCAGACGCCGCTCAAAGTGCTGCGCGACGTCCTGCGCATCGTGGATAAAGTGACTTCCTGACGACTTTTAACTTTCGTTCGCTACGGATTTCGACTTGCCTTGGCGCATGGCGCGGTTGCGAATCATCTTCATGGGCACGCCGGAACTGGCGGTCGTCAGTCTCGAAGCGCTCCGGCGTGAAACCGCGTTTGAAATCGCCGCCGTTATCACCCAACCCGACCGGCCCAAAGGACGCGAACTCAAGCTTCAGCCTTCACCCGTCAAAGTCATCGCCTTACGCGCCGGGCTGCCTGTCCTCCAGCCGGAGCAAGCGCGCGACGAGAATTTCATCGCCGAACTCCATCGGTTGCAGCCGGACCTCATCGCGGCGGCGGCATTTGGACAGATTTTGCCGGGCCGCATTCTGGAGTTGCCGCGCTTTGGTTGCCTGAACGTTCACACGTCGCTTTTGCCGAAGTATCGTGGAGCCGCGCCCATCCAGTGGGCCATCCTCAACGACGAAACTGAAACCGGCGTTACCATCATGAAGATGGCCGCGGGACTGGACACCGGCGACATCCTCACGCAGCAGGCAACGCCGGTTCATCCGGAGGACAACGCCGAAACGCTGCACGACCGGCTGGCGCAACTCGGCGCGGAACTGCTGGTGCGGACCATCCCGGACTACGTTGCCGGAAAAATCCAACCGCGCCCACAACCGGCAGGGCAGGCGACGCACGCGCCAAAAATCAAGAAGGAAGACGGACGAATTGACTGGCGGTTGCCGGCGCGGGCGGTCTGGAATCGCGTCCGCGCCTTCACGCCGTGGCCGGGGGCCTTCACGTTCTTGCCGGCGCAGCCGCAACCGCAACTGCTGAAAATCTGGCAATCCGAGGTCGTGCCCCAAGGCGGCACGCCGGGCGAAATCTTGAGCGCGGACAAAAGCGGGATAGTGATCGGTTGCGGCCAGGACGCATTGCGCGTAACGATCTTGCAGCGCGAAGGCGGTCGTAGGATGTCTGCGCACGAATTTCTCGCGGGGCATACGCTCAAGTCCGGCCAGAAGTTCAGCGCCGAACCATAGATGGCCTCGCGAGAAGGCACTGACCTGATGTTTCAATTGTCACGCTATCTTCGCGTTCGAAACGAGCACCCGATGTCGGCTGCTGGATGAGTCCGGCGTGCGCTACATGGATTCACCACCGGTTTTCCAAATCAAACGCGCTTTCCAATTCCGCAAGGACGGCTGGGTGGCGCTCACCGCCCAGCGTCACAAATACATCTACTACACCATCACGGGCGCGCAGCAGCTCTTCGATCTGCAAAACGACCCGCACGAACTGCGCGATCTGGCTGCCGAATCCGACTCCGCCGCGCTCGTCAAGGAATGGCGACAGAAGATGGTACAGCACCTGGCCATTCGCGGCGACGCCTGGGTGCGCGACGGCGACCTCGTCGTGCAACCCAAAGCAATGCTACGTCGGCCCAACGCGCCAAACGTCGTTCGGTGAACGCGGGGACGGAATAAGAGGTGAATTTCTGACTGGGAAGTTCAGTTGCTCCCAATCGCGTTGCGCAGTATTATTGAACCAGAAAGATTCATTTATGGCAGATCAAAAGAACAACATTGAGATATTGGAAGGCCAGTTTCCTGCCGTTTCCGGTTCGGCATTTGCGGCTGCCCGCGAGCAAGTTCTCGCTTCCGGGCAAAGTGTGCTGCAATCCGAACAGGGTTATATTTACGAGGTCTTTCCTGACGGACGCCGCGTTGCCGTGAAAAAAATCGAACCACCCACACCTGTCGAATCCGGTCGCAAAATCACCATCCGGTGAGCGCGCACACGCCACGCCTCCGGATGTTTGCCGGACCTAACGGCTCGGGTAAAAGCATACTCAAATCCCACCTGCCAAAAGAATTGCTGGGTGTTTATCTGAATCCGGATGAGATCGAGCAGGAAATTCGCAAACGGGGCTTCTTGGAATTCGCAGCGTTTGGCGTCACGACGACGGCTGACGAGGCGTTGCCGTTCTTCAACAGTTCCTCGTTTTTGATTTCCGCCGGATTCGGCGATGCGGCCCGACAACTCGCCTTTGGAAATGGGCGGCTGGATTTTGCGAACGTGGAGGTGAATTCTTATTTCGCATCGGTGGCCGGGGATTTTCTGCGGCAAAAGCTTCTTGAGCGAAGAATCTCGTTCACGTTCGAGACGGTGATGTCGCATCCGAGCAAGGTGGAATTGCTGGCCAAGGCGCAGCACGCGGGCTACCGGACTTATCTATACTTCATCGCGACGGATGATCCCGACATCAACATTTCGCGAGTTCGCAACCGGGTGAAGCTGGGTGGCCACTCCGTGCCGGAAGATCGGATCGCGCCACGCTATCATCGCTCCCTTGATTTGTTGATGGACGCGATACGGCACTCGAACCGCGCTTGTGTGTTCGACAACTCCGGACATAACAAGGAGCACACCTGGCTCGCAGAAATCACCGATGGCCGGATGCTGGAGTTGAAAGCAGACCGGATTCCTGCTTGGTTCAAGCGAGCCGTGTTGGATAAGATCAAACCGTCACTCTCTTGACCGGGTGCTGCGACGGTGAAAGTTAAACGCAGGCGACTTGGTCGTGCAACCCAAAGCAATGCTCCGTCGCCCCAACGCGCCAAATGTCGTTCGGTGAACTCAGTGGCGGAACGCCGAGTTTTTTGCGCGCTTTGATTTTGTCTGCCGTTGGAGCGGTTTGAAATGAACTCCCGCCAAGGCCATGCATTGGATCGCCCCAAACGAGAACGCCCGCAACGCCGACAGATCGCGGGCAGGGGCTGGTGATGTTGAGGCAAGACAACTATTTGAGCCTGCGCCGTGCTCTATTTCTTCTGCATCGCAGATTTCCCAATCGCTTTCAGTTGCGCGAGGAAATCATCCGGGATGAGTCCATTGACGCCGGCTGGTGGCACGTCCCAAGTCACAGCGCCCTCCTTGTCCGTGATGCCTTGCGTGAACGCCACCACCTGATCCGCGTTGAAGCGCGGCGGTTTCTGGCACCACGACGGGCCGAGATAACTCAGCATGTGGAACTGGGCCTGGCCCACCCACCGCCCGCCGCACACGACTTTGCCGGGGTCGTTGATTTCCCCGGCGGTGTAGTCCTCCTCGGGAGTCAGGGTGATGATGGGGTCCAGGACACCGGGGTTGAACGCGACAATGCTCTTTGGATTTCCCGAACGCACCGCAGCGGCGAAGCTCGCGAAGTTGGGCGCCTCGGGATGGCGGTACATGGCGTCCGGGTAGTAACAGCCGTCGAACCACCACCCGGAGACCCGCCGGCCCCACCGTTTCGACCATTCCGCGATCACCGCTTCCCATTTCTTCTGGAACGCCGCGAGCCGGTCGTCTTGCCCCTTCGGTTTGCCGTTCTCGTAAGTCCACAGGGGGAACTGTCCGGCCTTCCACTCCAACGCCTTCATCGCCTCCTGATCCCGGTCCGGCGCACCCGCAGGCAGATAGACCATCAACCGGATGCGCCTCGCGCGCAAGGCTTCGGCCAGGTCGGCCACGAGGTCGCGCCGGGCGCACTTGCCCGGCGTAATGCCCGTGAGCTGGTCGTAGGTCCGGTTGGGCGAACAATAGAAACCTGAGTTCTGGCCCAGCGTCAGCACAAAATATCCCGCGCCCGCGGCGGCCAACTGTTCAGCCAGCCCGTTCACGTCGAACGCGTCCACGGTTTTGTTCCACGTTTCAACGGTAAGCGGGTCGCCCTTGAGCACGGTGTCTGCCATGTAGTGCATGAACACGCCCCATTTCGCCTCCTTGAGCCAATCCGTCCGATGATGTTCCGCAGGTTTGGCGTCCCCGGCGGCAAAGGCCGCTGTCGCCAGGGAAAACAGGATGCAAAATAGAAGGCGCAATGATTTCATAAAATGCCATCACTGTGCAGTTCAGGAAGCCAGCCTCAAGCTAAATCAAGGCCAAAACAGGGCCAGGAGCGGGTGAGGTGTCGCTGCGATGCGCCGGGGAATGACGAATGATGAATGTGCCCGGCGCGAAAGCCGGGCAGGGGAGGGAGCACCGAATGAACGGTTTTATTGAGAGTGGGAACGGTCGACACGAATTCGTTTAACGCAAAGGCCAAAGGCGCAAAGGTTGACACGAATTGCACGAATTGACGCGAATTCAAATGCGCTGCTCGTCGCGCCGGAGCTTGCGAAGGCGGGAAGGCTTGCTCCAACGGAGCTACGGAAATTAGCCCAGCGGTAGCCCCGAAAGCTTTCGGGGCTACCGCTGGGCTAATTTCCGCTGCGCGTTGACTCGTTCGCGCCCGCTCACTCGGCCCTCGCGGGCTTTCGGTTTCACCGAATTCCTTTCGCCGCCTCCAAAGTGGCTCAAGTCAGCGCATTCGGATTCGTGGCAATTCGTGACCACGTTTCGCGCAAGCGAACCACACGACTTGGGGCATCCATCTTGTGGCGGGCTTGGGAAGCCAAATTGGCGTCAGAAACTTTGCGGCTTGGCGGCTTTGCGTAAAAAAATATTCGTGTCCATTCGTGGTTTCAGTTCGCTGCGGCATCATCACGTTGCTGGTGAGAGACGTTGCCGGCTGGATATGCGGGTGCGACTTGGATGGCTGACTAATTTCATGAACGTGACGAGTTGATCGCAGGTTGGCATGAGGCTTTACGTGAGAAGGGCCGTGAAGTAGAGTTCCGCCATGAGCACGATCACCGCGATCTTGGAGCCAG
>CAYIOH010000323.1:0-5214 GCA_964364975.1 uncultured Bifidobacteriaceae bacterium | reverse complement strand
CGCGCCGACAAGATCGCGGTGCAGCGCCTTCGGTGAATTGCTCTTCGCGTCCCACACGACGTAATCGCCGAGCTTCGCGTGTTGTTCGTCGGTGATGCCCTGGACTTTTTTGCTGGGGCTGTCGGCGGCGAGCGTGTTCTTGTAATTCGCAAACACTTCCGCCGCGCGCAGACGCTTGAGGTTGTCCGCGCGAACGAGCAACGGAAAATCCGTGAACTGCTTCACGAACGTCTCGTCATACCACTTGTTGTCCATCATCACCTTGGTGACGCCGAGCCAAAGCGCCGCATCGGTGGAGGGGCGCACCGGAATCCAGTAATCGCACTTGGTCGAGGGCGCGCCGTATTCGGGCGCGATGACGACGATTTTGCAACCGCGTTCCATCGTCTCGATGAACCAATGCGCGTCGGTGATCTTGTTTTCGACGAGGTTCTTGCCGTTCATGATGATCAGCTTGCAGAACCGGAGGTCGTTGAAATCGCAATCGGCGTTTTGCAGGCCGTGAACCCAGGGTTGGCCAGGCGCTTGATCGCCGTGCCAGGTATAATTCGACCAGTTGCGGCCGGCCTTCGCGTCCTCGGGCCTCACACCGCGCACGTTCACGTCGAGCAGCGCGAGCGAATTGCAGAGGCGATACATGCCGTATTTGCCGAGCACGCCCAGCAGACCCATGCCCCCGCGCATTTTGATCGTGCGCGTGCCGGCGCCGCCTGTCTCAGCGATCATTTCCGGCGGGTAACCCTGGTCTTTGAGCAACTTCGCGCCCTCCTCGCCGCTGTAACGCTTGGCGATGGCCTTGAGTCCCTTGGCGAGGTAGGCGAACGCGTCGTCCCACGCGATGCGCTCGAACGTGTCCGTGCCGCGCGAATCGAATTTGTATTTCGCCTTCAGTGCTTTAGTCAGCGTCGGGAAGCCGTCATCCGCCCAGCGTTTCCAGCCGCGACGCACAATTGGATGCTTGAGGCGATACGGACCATAGACCACGCGATGGAACGTGTAGCCCTTCGCGCAATGGCGGTTACCCCAGTTGTAAGACGCCTTGTTGCCGTAAATGTCGGCGTATGTGCCCACGTCGTACTGCTCGCCCATGCGGACGATCACCCCGTTGCGGACGTGCGCAGTGATGCGGCAATTGTGCGTGTCGTTGGGCGCGCAGACCCATGAGAAGGCGCGATCGTAGGCGTATTGGTCGCGATAAAGTTTTTCCCAATCGCGATTCAGATACTGCGCGAGCGGATTGGCGATGTCAGATTGCGCTTGAAGGAAACGCAGCGGCAGCATTTGCACGGCGGCGATGCCCGCGCCGACGAGGCCGGTACGTTTGATAAAGTCGCGGCGTGTGAGATTGTCGTTGCTCATGGTTCGAGAAGGAGTTTGTACCAATTGCTGATTACTTTGCGCCCATTTCGATCGCGGTTCTGGCCATCCCAGACGCCGAAGGCCACGGGCACGGGTTTGCCGACGGACAGTTTCACGTCGTCCGCGTCGCGCGATTTGAGGTCGCGCACAAGCAACACGTTCCAATGGTTGTCGCGCCAAATGCCTTTGCCTTGGACGTTCTGTCCGGCGGGCGGTTGCGCGGTGAACGAGCCAAAGCCGCGCGCGTTGGCATCTTCCACCGGCGACTTGTGCGTGGGCTGTGCGAGGTCGTTGCCAGCGGCCTCAGCGGTGCGGAAGAGCGGTTTGGTTTCCGGATACCGATCCACGTGCATCGAAGCGTAAACCGTGTTCACGTCAGGCCGAGTTTCCGCGACCTCCTGCTGCCAGCCGGCTTTCCATTGCCAGATGTTCACGGGATTTTTCGCGTCGCCCATGCCGAGGAACGGGGTGCCGCCGGTCAGCGGAAACTGCAGCGCCACCGCGTCCTGAAAATCCTGCACGCGCACGGGTGCGCCGTTGGCAATCGGGTCCTGCCACTGGCACAGAATCGCCACGCGCTTGCCGTCATGCACCGCGCTCACGGCCACGGCGGGAATTGCGTCCGGCTCGGGCCACAGCGGATTGAGCGGTATGCGCGCCGGGTCGAACCGATCCCAGAGCGGGTCGCTTGGCTCAGTGGGCAATTTGTTCACACGCGTCACGTGAATCGTGTCGTCGGCCGGCTGGAGAATGTCATTGATCTCGATTTCCTTGCGGCGCAGTGATTGCACGTAATGCACGACCGCCCAGCGGTCCTCTGGCGAAACCATCTTCTCGTCGAAGGTCGGCATCGGCGTGCCGGGCAGTCCTGTGGCGATGCGCAGGTAAAGGTCGCGCCCGGTGTGCCCGCCGCGAAACGCGCCGGTGTTGAAATCGCGCGGCGGGAGCGAGAAGCCCCAGAAATCCTTGAGCGACGGCGCCGACGGCCCGGTACCTTCGCCGGTCAGCCCGTGGCACGTAAAGCAATTTAGCTTGCTGTAAAGTTCCTGGCCATGCGCCAGCGCCTGCACCGTCACCGGCGGCTCGGGCGGGACCTGAATCGGCTGGCCGACCTTGCCCGTGGCCTTCTCCTCCTCAAAGAAATTGACGCGCTTGCCGGACGTGTCCACGTACGCGGTTAGATATTTGACGTACTGCACCACGTCGCGCCGTTCGGTTTCGGTCAGGTAAGTGAAACTCGGCATGGAACTGCCCGGCATCCCGCGCGTGACAGACTTCAACAAATCCTCATCGGTCGGCAGAAAACCCGCGGGCGTGGATTTGATCTTGAAGAGGCCGGAGTTGAAATGGCGCGGCTTGGGATAGAGCCAGACCGCAGCCGGGCCGGTGCCGTCGCCAGTCAAGCCGTGGCAGGCGGCGCAGTGCTGCTCATACACCGCGCGCCCGGCGGCCAGGGGATCGGTCGCGCTGGCGGGTGCTGGGGATGCGGGTTGGGCTTGAAGTTCGAAAGTCGCGGCGAATAGAGCGACTAAACCAGACAAACAATGCGGCGCAATCTTCATCGGTGACTACAGTATGGCGCCGACGGTGGCCACTGTCTTGACTTGGGTCAAGAAAGTAAGTGGCCACGCCGGGAAATTTCCGCCTCAGTGCGTGCCGCAAGAATGCGACGTTACGTTGGTCACTCCGGTCAGGAGTTTCACCTTGGTGATCTTTACCGCCACATCTTCCGGCAGCCGATGGACGTGTTCCCAGGTGAACGCGCCCGGGAATTCGGCATCAAACTGGTAGCGCAGCGGCACCGGATCATGGCCGTTGCGCAGGATGAAGTGCTCGCCGACCGCGAGGTCAATAAAGGTTTGGATAATTAGTCCGTGTTTGATGGAGCAGGGGATTTCCCGCACGTCCAGCATCCGATCCGGTCCGAGTTGATTTGTAGCAGTCATGTTTTTTTGTTTGTTTTTAGAAAACGTTTCAACGCATGCCAACTGCGGCGCGCCCGATTTCGGTCATCATTGAGGGTTGCCACGGCGGGTCCCAGACGATTTCCACTGCGGCTTCCTCGACGCCCGCGATACCGAGCAAGGCCCATTGCGCCCCTTGCGCAATACTCTCGCTCATCGGACAACCGGGCGTGGTGAGGGTCATCTGCACAGTGACTTTAGCGCCGGCGATGGCGATGCCATAGATCAAGCCGAGGTCTACAACATTGCAGCCGATTTCGGGATCAATCACCTGCCGCATCGCGTCGAGGACGATTTGTTCGTTGAGAGTGGTTGGGAGATTCATGCGAGTATTTCTTTTGCGGCGTGTGTTGAGATACGGGGCGTGATTCGCGGGCGGGCCACATGGGCCAGAATCTTCCCAACATTGATCACAAGTGCGACGACACTGGTTGTGAACAACAGTGAACCGAACCGAACCACGCTCTCACTCCCGCTCAAGATGCCCGCGCCGATCGCAACCAGACCGGCGAGGAAGCTCCAGTAACCGATCATTTGTAGCCGGGGCGAATACATGTCCGCGAGCGCCGGGACTTGTGCCCGGCCAATGTGTTTGCTGTAAACGCCGAACCAGACGAGGAATGGGATGATTTTGTAGAGCATCCCCATGATCGCGAAGGACACCATACCAATCAGGCCGAGGAAGCCGTAGAAGTTTTCCAACTGTCCGGTGAAAGGGTTGAGTGGCAGACCGGGCCACGAGAGCACGACGGCTAGAAGCGATAGCAGACCCAACAACGCCACCGCCGTCAGGAAGTAGCGGATGCCCCAGTCAAGCGCGCGCCGTTTGCGAGCGCGCAGGATGGCGCGGAGTTCCCAGCCGTAGATTGCCAGCGCGGTGATCGTGACGAGTGCAAAGGCGAATTTCCAAGGACTGCGCAGCAAAATGGTGACGAAAGAACCGGCGAGGCCGAGGTTCAGCAGCGCCACCGAAAGTCCGGCGCGGCGTTGACTTTGCACTTCGCTCAACGTGAACATGGGGATCAATTTGTAGGAAACGCCCACGATGAGCAAGGTGAAGAATCCCACGCCGCCGAGATGCGCGTGCGCGTGCATGGCGCTGATGGCGTCGAAATGCGACATGTAACCCGCCAGCGAACGCAGTCCGCTCACCAGCGTGCTGATGCCGCCAACCGTCGCCAACCCTTCGGTGGATTCGTAGGTGCATTTGCCCGTCGCAATGGAAAGCCCGGCGGTCACGGTAAGCGAAATCCAAAACAAGGCCGCCGTCGCTGCCGTGGCGGTGACGTTCCACTTGGGCACACGGCACAAAGTCCGCGCGAGGTTAAACACGAACAGGCCCACTCCCACGGTCAGCACGATGCCGAAATGCCCGACTTGTTTCATGTTCCAGGTGCGGAACATCCAGACCATGCCAATGAAGCCTACGAGGTGAAACGCGAATTGCCAGCGCGCGAGACCTTCGCTGTAAAGTTTGGTTTCCAGCGCCACCGGCACGAGTTGATACATCGCGCCCATGACGATGGAGCAAATCCAGCCCAGCACGAACAGGTGTGTCAGCGCGATGACGTTTTGGTTGTAATGATACGACGCCAGGAGGGACGGCTGCGCGACGAGCCAGACTGCGCCAACGACCAAGGCCGCCAGCCCCGTGAGCATGAAGGCGAGCGGCAGTTTAATGGACGGAGCATTAGTGCCGAGCGGCGTGGCTACGGCGGAGCGCGCCCGTCCCGGGCGCAGCGCGCGCAGCGGCAAAGAAAGGTTGGAAGTGGAAGCGGCGCTCGTTTGCATTTGTGAGTGCGGCGGCGGAGACCGCCGCGCGCCGGTTTCAGCCGCGGCGGATATGGGTAATGAAGCTGCCATCAGATTGCTCCTGGCTCTCGCCCGTGAA
>CAYIOH010000322.1:0-5236 GCA_964364975.1 uncultured Bifidobacteriaceae bacterium | reverse complement strand
CAATACTCCGGACCCCTTCATGCGCTTACAACGCGCCGAGAAGTCGCGCAAGCTCGCGGCGTAGTTGTTGGATGTCCCTCCACCGCTGGTCCTCGAGGCTCCGTCTCTTTGCGAGTGCGTCCGGGTTCAACAGCGCCTCGTAGTAATCGGACGTGCAGAAGCCGCCCACCCGGGCCGCCGCCTCACCCAGCAGCCGCTTGGCGGCCGCCACATCGTCCGCCTTCGCCGATGCGTTGCCTGCCTGGAGCTTCTGGCTGAGTTGTTCGAGCATCCCGTAGTCCTCGATCCCATCCCGCACGGCTTCCCACCGCTTGCTGCTGATCACGCCGTTCCCCGGGTACACGAGGAGATAGTCGTAGCGCATGCGCGGGACGAACCACGGATCGTCCGACGAGGTGCAGTAGGACCAGAAGCCAATCCCCGTCATCTGATGCCGCCAGGCGAGCCACGCTTGCCCGCGGTAGTAACCCAACGCGGATTGGTGCTTGGCGTTGTCGGCGCACTCGTACATCCACACGGCCTTGCCGGAGCTCTTGATGATGTCGAGCTTGGCGACGTTCTTCTCGTCAAGCACCAAGCCCCCACGGTTCGGACACCAGATGTCAACGTACGGCAGCATCTGGCGTAGCTCGTCCTCCGTGATCCCCCCGACGGGATCCGTGTACATCTGGATTCGCGGGTCCGCTTCCCGCGCCAGCTTCGCCATACGCAGGTACGCGTCAACGAGCCCGTTGCTCAGTCCCGGTTCATCCACGGGGTAGAGCGCGAAACCATCGTAGCTGACCCCGAGTTCCGCCAGGTGCTTGACCCAGGCGCGCAGCCACTGGACGTGCGCTTTGCGATAAACCTCGGAGCCCGCCGCCGCGGGTCCTTGGAGCGCACCCTGGTAGCCGCAGAACAGGATGATCCCGTGGGCGGCGTGCTGCTTCACATACGCGTCGTGCTCCCGGTAATCAATTTCGCCGACCAGATTTCCTTCCGCGTCAAAGCGCGCCTGGGGAAAGAAAGTGCCCACGAACACGTCCGTTCCGTGCGTGACCTGGTCCGCGAGCGCCTCCGCCGGGTAATCCTTCAGCATGGAGGAATGCACGTAGCCCCACCCGCAGTTGTGCAGCACCTGCTTTTCCGGGATCCGCGCGGCGGCGACGGTCACGGTCAGCGTGGCACTTGTTTCCACCGGTGCAACGTCGAGGCTGCGCAATCGAACGCTGCCCTTCCAATCACCCACGGGCAACGAGCGAGAGTTCACATTGAGCCAGAGTTGGCGTCCGCTCCAGGCGGGCACCTGGAACACGTTCGCGACGCCCAACGGTGCAAGCGCATCCGCCTCCATATCGCAGCGCTCCGTCGGCACCTCGAGCACCTCAAAGACGGTAACGGCGTCCCGCGCCGGAACGGTCTTCTCCCCCTGCGCCAGATTGCCAAGCTCCACGCGGAACGTGCGCGGCTGGCTCGAGAGGTTGAACACGTTCAGCGCCGCGCACTCCGTCTCGCCGCCGAACATGAAAACGGATAAATCCGACGTTGCCGCCCATCGTTCCGCCAGTTCATCCAGGCGGCCAAACGACGCCCAAGGGTTGGCCGCGCAAATCTTGAGGGTGCTTCCCGCCGCGGCGGCGGCCTCCGCGAAGGTCGCGAGCTGGAGCACCGCCTTCGCTTCCGCCATCAGTTCGGTCAGTTGCTTGCGGTACGTGACCCGGTCGGCTTCAGTGATCGGCATTGCGCCCGAGACGCGGGAGCGCAGCGCCTCCAGTTTGGTGGCGGCCAGGCAAGCACGATCCTCCACGCCGCGGGCGTCCAGCAGCTTCGGCACGCGCGCTTGCGCGGATTGGATGGCCTGGCTGATTTCCGCGAGTTCATTGGCAAACGCGTTCAAGTAGAGCGTGTGGCTGCGTCGCGCGACCGTTCGCGCACCGTCCAGCACCTGACAAGTTATCGTGAGCTTGGCGGTGCCGCTGCGAGGCAGCGCGTATGAGAGCTGCCGGTTGATGTTTGCGTCAGCCGACACGACCTGATTCACGAGGGGTTTCCCAGTCTCTCGCGCCGCCTCAACTCGCACGGTCAACGCGCGGCGGTCAGGGTTGTTCACGACGATCTTGCTGCGGACTTTGCCGTTCGGCGACCCGTTAACATCGAGCGTCAACTCCACGCGCGTCGGCTTCGGTGGCGGCACGACGGCCCCGGTCCGCCGCGTGTCGCACCGGCATTCCGCCCAAAGGATGCGCGCGTCCGGATGCGATCCCGGCCAGCGCAGCACTTGCAGCGCGGCACCCGCTGCGGGCACCACCACGCAAAGTTGACCGTCGAGCACGACCGGCGTCGGGGTGCCGTTCGAGGTTCCGGGCAGCGCCACCCGGACCTTGAGCTTCCCCTGTGGGTCAAAGACATGCAGGGCGCTGGCATAACTCGCGACGAGAATCTCCGGTTTCCCATCTCCATCAACGTCCGCGATGGATGGCGAGCGTCGCGAGCGCTCGCCCACCTCGGCCGTCCATCGCAGCTTGCCATTCAAGGTCAGGCTGACGACGTGCCCCGAGAGGTCCGTCGCGTAAATCTCGGGCTCGCCGTCCCTGTCGGCGTCTGCGATCGCGATCGCGCTATCCAGTTCGCGGTTCATCGGATAAGACCACAGCGTCTTTCCCGCTGCGTCGAGGGCGTGGAGGTTCTTGCCCATGCCGCACAGAATTTTCAGCCCGCCCTGGCCGCCCGTGTCGTACACAAAGGGACTGCCGCCGGCGCCCTCGTTCCGGCACCAAAGCTCCTTGCCCGTGGCACTGAGGCACACGAGCGAAACCTTCTCCGTCCCGACCAACACCTCGGGCTGTCCATCGCCGTTCAGGTCCGCGATGGCCGGGCTCATTACGGTGCCGAAGTTGCCGCGGTAAATCCATTCCCGGTCACCGGAAGCTCCGGCGAGGCACACGACCGAACCGTCCCGAGTACCCGTGACAATCTCCAACGCGCCGTCCCCGTGCAGGTCCGCGACAGCGAGGCAAGTTGCGCCCCACTGCGGCGGGCTGGGGAGCGTCGTGTTCCAGACGACATCGCCCGTCCGCCCGTTGAGACACACGACCTCGCCTTGCCGGTCAACCGCCAGCACTTTCGGAAAACCGTCCCCCGTGACATCGGCGATCGTGGGCGGGATGGTGATGGCGTCGCGCATTTGATGTCGCCAAATCTCCTTACCGTGTGCGTCCACCGCAACGACGAACCCGGCCGTGGTGCCGACGACGATGTCGGTATGACCGTCGCCATTCACGTCGCCGAATGCGGGTGAAATGTCAACGTGCCCCGCCGGCGGCACGTAGGTCCAAGCGACCTGTTGGGCACGGGCGTGGGGCAGCACGAGCGCCAACACGGCAATCCATCCAATGCGGTTCACGACAGAAGTTCTCAATTTAGGTGGCATGGTTGTTTTTTTGATGGGAAACCGCCAGTTCGCTTGAATGCCCGCGAGTTCGCAACCGAGTTGTTACGCCCAACAGCGAATGAATACATATCGAGACCGTTCTAATTCTCAAGCTTCGGGAAAGCAAGTCGCGTGAAGGGGGCCGGAGTATTTACACAGGGCCGAGTTCATCTTGGTTGTTTGATTCAATTTTGCCTTTCGCGTTTTGCAGTCGGTTGGCAACGTGAGTCCAAGTTCCCATGTTCAACTCCGCCGCAATCCATTTCAAGGTCACCGCTGTTTCCGTCCGCAGGCGTCGAGGAATCCGAATCTTTCGCGCGTCACCTTTGGCCCGGCGACCCAACTCTGTGCTCATCCAACCCAGCTTGTCCAGTTTATCATTCAGAATACGCCGCGTTTTTTTCTCCGTGGTGTCGCGCCGGGATTTTCGATCCGCAACGCGCGGGACATGGCGGGGTTCTACTGCCCCAGCGAAGTTGTGTCAATACTTCGGATCGACCCCTTCACGACCCCTTCAAGTACGAGGCGGGCAAGGCGTTTGGATGTTCAGTCTGAGGTAGGCGAGCTTTTCTCCGTTGAGGAGCGTTCGTAGCCGAGACCACGATTCGTGAAACGAAGAATAAGACCTGGGGGCGACCATCTGGTGGCGGGCTTGGGAAGCCTCACCTGTTCCAGCGTTCAATATTCATTGGCAACTCAGGTACTATGGTTGGCGTGTCGAGTTCATTGATCAAGTCCCATATTGCTTATTGTCGCCGCATTTTCTCGAGCTGTTGCTTAACAACTTCCATAAGTGACCGCTCGCTACAATCGATTTCGAAACTTCCGGTTTGCAGAGCCGCCATAATCCTTGGCGCCATAATCGGCTCGTCCCCAACCGTGATCAACATCAGCTCTCCAAGGTTTGTGGTTGTTATTGACTCAAGTCCGGTCGCATCCTCTGGCAAGAGGGAGATTCTGAAACTCCAAGTGCTCCTGTCCGGTGCATCGGAAGCTTTTCGTTCTGCCAACATGACTTCTCTGAGCTTGCTGACTACGAGACTCGGCGTCGCGGCGATGTATCCCAACTTTGGAAGCTGCTTGGTGTCAACGAACCGTCCGTTCGCTACTGGTTCACTACTGACAACATGAAACTTCAGGGTAGGCGCGCCGGTATCCTGTCCTTTTAGGCTCAGGGATTCCTCCCGCACGACGTGGCCGCTCCACATCGGTGGACCCCTATAAGCACACCCCCACTCTGCCACCCGTCCGTTGGTCACGCCGATTACAACTCCAAGAACATATGCTCCGGACATTTGCCCATCTGCAGGGAAAGGACGCACACTGTATTTCCACACCACGCCCTCGGTCGCATTGTCCACTCGATCAGGTCTGCCCCATTGCGCCATGAGTTCATTCGTTGACATGCCCGGTGCTAAGACCCTGCGCAGGTCCGCCATGCTCTGGATCCATGTTCGCGAATCCTGCTCAGAAGTGGGTGGGCGCGTTTCAGAGGTCACCTCTGTGTTCTTGCTGCAGCCGAGAAATCCGATGCTCACCATGCACACCACAGCTAGAATTCTCAAAGAGACACCAAAGGGAAATTTCATAAGAATCAACCTACCTCCACATGCTTTCATAGTCCGGCCAAGGGTCGAGCTTAAAGGGGTCGCTCCTTACTTTTTACACAAGCCCAAGTTCATCTTGTTGGTTCGATTCATTTTTGGCCTTCGCGTTTTTGCAGTCGGTTGGCAACGTGAGTGCAAGTGCCCATGTTCAACGCCGCCGCAATCCATTTCAAGGTCACCGCTGTTTCCGTCCGCAGGCGTCGGGCAATCCGAATCTTGC
>CAYIOH010000321.1:0-5238 GCA_964364975.1 uncultured Bifidobacteriaceae bacterium | reverse complement strand
CTGCGAATTGGGAATGCCAGTGGTGAGCGCGTTCGATGCTGGCTCTGGGAGCGTTACGCGCCCCAGAGTGTCTGGACCCGACCACCGAAGAACCCAGTTTCAAACGCGCAGCAACTGATTGAAGTGCCTGCGCAAGGCGTGGAACTGACCGTCACTAATGACCTCGGTTACAACATCGAGCTTTGGAACGAGTTCAAGCCGGCCTTCTTCTCATTGACCGTCAATCTCTCCCTTCCACTAAAGTCTGCCGATGACAAGCTCGACCCGCAAAAGCACCGCGCCAGCGCTGTCTCGTTGGATTTCGGCCTGCGTGACATTTCCACCGTGGGCACGCAGTTCCTGCTCAACGGGCGCAGGACCTTCCTCCGCGGTACACTTGAATGCTGTATCTTCCCCAAGACCGGCCACCCGCCCACAGATATTGACGAATGGCGGCGCATCATCCGCGTCGCGAAATCCTACGGGCTGAATTTGATTCGCTTTCATTCCTGGTGCCCGCCAGAAGCGGCGTTCATCGCGGCGGACGAACTCGGGTTCTATTTCCATGTCGAAACCTGCTGGCCCAACCAATCCACCACCCTCGGCGATGGCAAGCCGGTGGACCAGTGGGTTTATGACGAAACCGACCGCATCCTGAAGGCTTACGGGAATCATCCGTCGTTCCTCATCATGGCCGCTGGTAACGAGCCAGGCGGTAAGAACGCGAACGCCTATCTCGCCAAATACGTGGCGCACTACAAGGCGCTCGACCCGCGCCGGCTTTGGACCAGCGGCGCCGGCTTCCCGGAGATTCCGGAAAACCAATTCCACGTCACGCCGGACCCGCGCATCCAATCTTGGGGCGGCGGGATGCGGACGCGCATCAACGCCCGCCCGCCGGAGACCACCACGGACTACCGCGACTACATCAGCAAGCGCAGCGTGCCCGTGATCAGCCACGAGATCGGCCAGTGGTGCGTGCATCCGAACTTTGACGAGATCCCGAAGTACACCGGCTACCTCAAGCCGAGGAATTTTGAGATTTTCCGTGACACACTGGAGGCGCATCACCTGGGCGACCTCGCGCGCCAGTTCCTGCTCGCCTCCGGCAAATTGCAGACGCTTTGCTACAAGGAGGAGATCGAATCGGCGCTGCGCACGCCGGGCATGGGCGGCTTCGAGTTGCTCGATCTGCATGATTTCCCCGGCCAGGGCACGGCGTTGGTCGGCGTCCTCGATCCGTTTTGGGAGGAAAAGGGCTACGTGACGGCGAAGGAGTTCAGCCGGTTCTGCAACAGCACCGTGCCGCTGGCGCGGTTGAAAAAGCGTGTGTTCACGACAGACGAAAAAATGGAGGCGCAGATTGACGTGGCACACTTCGGCCCGACGCCGCTGCAAAACGCCACTCCCGCATGGAAGCTGGTGGACGATGCGGGCAAAGTGCGTGCCGACGGCAAGCTCCCTGCGAAGACCATTCCGCTGGGCAACGGCATCGTGCTGGGCAGCGTGACAATAGATTTCACGAACGTCGTCGCGCCCGCCCACTGCAAGCTCGTGGTCGGCCTAGAGGGCACGCCGATTGAGAACGATTGGGACATTTGGGTCTATCCGCGAAGCGTGGACACAGCCGCGCCCGCGAGCATCACCGTTGTCAACGAGTTGAACGATCCAGCGGTTGCGGCGTTAAAAGCCGGCGGAAAAGTCCTGTTGCTCATTCCTCCCGAGCGCGTAGCCCCCGACAAAAAGCGCGGCAAGGTCGCGCTCGGTTTCTCGAGCATTTTCTGGAACACCGCCTGGACGCAGAACCAGCCGCCGCACACGCTGGGCATTCTCTGCGACCCGAAGGATCCGCTCTTCGCCGAGTTCCCAACCGAGTTCTGCAGCAACTGGCAGTGGTGGTATCTCATCTCGCGCGCCGGGGCGATGATCCTCGACGACTTCCCGCCGGCGCTGCGGCCCACGGTGCAGGTGATTGACGACTGGTTCACCGCGCGGAAGCTGGGGCTGGTGGTGGAAGGAAAACTCGCCAGCGGCAAACTGCTGATTTGTAGCGTTGACTTGGAAAGCGATCTGGCTGGCGACCCGGTGCGCCGCCAGTTTCGTCACAGCCTGCTGCGCTACATGACGGGTGACCGCTTCGCACCGAAGCACACGGTAACGGCGGAGCAGGTACGCGGCTTGATCGTGCCGGCCACGACGTTGAGCCGCGTGGGCGTGCGCTCGTTTCACGCCAGCAGCGAGGAAGCGGGCTTCGATGCCGGGCGGGCGATTGACGGCGACGCCCGCACTTTCTGGCACACGGCGTTTCGCGATTCGCAGCCGAGCTTCCCGCACGAGTTTGTGCTGCGCTTCGATCACCCGATCCGCCTGGCTGGGTTTAGCCTGCTGCCACGGCAGGACGGCAATCCCAACGGCTGGATCAAGGATTACGCGTTTTACATGAGCATGAATGACCGCGACTGGGGCGAGCCGGTGAACCGCGGCGCGTTTGCGGAGGATGGCAATTTGAAGATGGTGACGCTCCCAGCATCGGTAACCGCGCGCTACATTCGTTTTGTGGCGCTCAGTTCGCACAATGGCCAGCCTTTCGCCGCCGTGGCCGAATTCGACGTGGTTGAGGCCGCACCCTGAAAAATTCATCCCATGAAATCAAACATCCAACATCGTTCCTCACAACCAACCTTGTGGCTCGCGACGCTTCTCACGTTCGCGCTGACCACCACGTTCCGCACGTGTGCCGCCGAAACGGTGTGGCTCGATTCCCTCGACCTCACCTCGATGCACCAGGGCTATGGCGCGCCGCAGGTGAACCGTTCCATCCGCGAACAGCCATTGTCCATCGGCGGACAGAAGTTCGAGCGAGGCGTCGGCACGCACGCCATCAGCACCTACCGGCTCACCCTGAACGGCGGCACGGAGCGCTTCACCGCCAGCGTGGGCGTGGACGATGCGGCGGGCGGCCCCGGCTCGGTCATCTTTCAGCTCATCGCGGACAAGAAGAAAGTGTTCGACTCCGGCGTGATGAAGCCCGGCCAGGCGGCAAAGCGGGTGGAAGTGGATTTGCGCGGCGTCACGTCACTGGTCCTCTTCGTCAAGGACGCCGGCGATGGGGTGAACTTCGATCACGCAGACTGGGCGGACGCCCAGTTCATCGCCAGCGGACGCAAACCGGCACCGTTCGTCGTGCCGCATGAAGCGCCCTACCTGCTCACGCCCAAGCCCGGCCCCGCGCCGCGCATCAACGGACCGACGATTTACGGCGCGCGTCCCGGTCATCCGTTCCTCTACCGCATCCCGGCGCAAGGCGAACGACCGATGACTTTCTCCGCCAGTGGTCTGCCCAATGGCCTTCACCTCGACGCGCAATCCGGCATCATCACTGGCACGACTCCGCCGCGCGGTGAATACAAGGTCGTGTTGCGCGCGAAGAATTCGCACGGCCACGCCAGCCGCGCCTTCAAGCTCGTCAGCGGCGACACTCTTTCGCTCACGCCGCAGATGGGCTGGAATCATTGGTACGCCCACTACGATCGCATCACCGACAAGATGATGCGCGAAGCCGCCGACATCATGATCGCCAGCGGCATGGCGGACGTGGGCTACCAATACGTGAACATTGATGATTGCTGGATGAATGGGGAGAAGTACAAGGATCCGATGCGCGTCGGCCCGCTGCGAGATGAGCGCGGAAACGTGCTGCCGAACAAACATTTTCCCGACATGAAGGCGCTCGCGGATTACGTCCATTCGAAAGGCTTGAAGGCCGGGCTTTACACGTCGCCGGGGCCGAAGACCTGCACGGGTTTCGCCGGCGCTTACCAGCACGAGGCGCAGGAGGCGAAGCTGTTCGCCGATTGGGGATTTGATTTCTTGAAATATGATTGGTGCTACTACGGAAATGTCGTCGGCCAGAATCCCAGCCTCGAGGAAATGCAAAAACCCTACCGGCTCATGGGCGGCCTGTTGCGCCAACAGTCGCGCGACATCGTGCTCAACCTCTGCCAATATGGCATGGGCGAGGTCTGGAAATGGGGCGCGGAAATCGGCGGGCAGTCGTGGCGTACGGCAGGCGACCTCGGCATGGAGTTGGACCGGATCTTTGAGGTCGCGCTCAAGAACTGCGAGCACCGCGACTGGCAGAAGCCCGGCGCGTGGAACGATCCCGACTACATCCAGATCGGCTATATCGGCGACGCGCGAGGCGGCGGCCTGCCGGTGCCCTGCCCGCTCACGCCCACGGAGCAATACTCCTTCATGTCGCTCTGGGCGCTCATGGCCGCACCGATTTTTTACAGCGGCGACATGACCAAGCTCGACGAGTTCACGCTCAACGTGCTCTGCAACCCGGAAGTCATCGCGGTGAATCAAGACCCGCTCGGTCAGTGCGCCCGTGTCGTGAAGCTCGACGAGGACACGTTCCTCATGGTGAAAGACCTCGCGGATGGCGCGAAAGCCGTCGGGCTGTGCAATCGCGGCGAAGACAAAGTCAGCATCACTGCGAAGTGGAGCGACATCGGCGTGAAAGGCAATCAACCGGTTCGCGATCTGTGGCGGCAGAAGAACCTCGGCAAGTTCACCGGCGAATTCAAAACCGACGTGCCGCGCCGCGGCGTGGTGATGGTAAAGATCGGAAAGCGATAAACCTGAGCCTGTTTGAAAACCCGCCCGGTGAGGGCACCGGGCCTACAGAACAGATGGATTTTCGCGGGATTTTGTAGGCCGCGTGCCCTTACGCGGCGTGTCGCCGAAGTTTTCAAACAGGGCCTCAAGAAATAGAACGGGATTTTCCTGTCGGGATTTTCCTTGCAATTTCTCACGGAACACTCATAATCAGGCAAATGGAAAGTCAGGAATCTTTCCCCTCGGCGAAAAGGCCAACTCGCTCATCCCCATGAAACACCTCGCCTTCCTCCCTGGTCTGGCCGCCAGCCTCGTCTGGCTCGCCGCACTGACACCGGCCGTGCGTGCCGAGTCCGTCCGCCCGTCCTCCGGACCCATCCCCGCGTCCGAGTTGGGCGCGAAGGCTGGCGTGCAATACCACGGCGACGGCCTGTCCGTGACACCGACTCCCGAAGGCGCGCGGCTGCGCTGCGTGTTTCAGAAGCTGGAAGGTCAGGTCACGCGCGAAGGTCTCTGGCTCACCTCCACGGCTGAGAATTCCAACGGCGAACGTTTTCGTGTCGTCGCCAGCGCGGTAGGGCGGGACGGAGTGAGACTGTCTCAAAACTCCGGACCGATTTTGAATGAATTGAGTCGAGC
>CAYIOH010000320.1:2452-5246 GCA_964364975.1 uncultured Bifidobacteriaceae bacterium | reverse complement strand
ATTACGGACTTGAACGTGGCGTATCTGCGGCGCGGACAGTTACGCGTGCAACGGTTGACGCGCGGTTTCGCATGGCTGGACGCAGGCACGAGCAGCAGCTTGCACGAGGCGAGCGCGTATGTGCAGACGATTGAAAAGCGCGCGGGCCTCAAGATCGGCTGCCCGGAGGAAGCGGCGTTTCGCAACGGATTTCTCAAGCTGGCGCAACTGGAGGAACTCACCGCCAAGATGCCCAGGTGCGAATATCGCGAATACTTGGAGACAGACGTCATCGCCGAGGCGCGGCGACTCTCATGAAGATCACGCGGTGTGACATCGCCGGGTTACTGACCATCGAACCGAAGGTGTTCGGCGACGCACGCGGCTTTTTCCTGGAAACGTGGAACGAGCAACAGTATCGCGAAGCCGGCCTCGATTTGCGTTTCGTGCAGGACAACATTTCCTCCTCGCGACGCGGGACGCTGCGGGGGTTGCATTTCCAGAACCCCAGGTCGCAGGGCAAGCTCGTTTGGGTGATCGAGGGCGAGGTGTTTGATGTGGCCGTGGATTTGCGGCGGAGTTCGCCAACCTTCGGGCGCTGGCATGGGCTGAATCTCTCGGGACAAAACCGGCTGCAATTTTACATTCCGACCGGTTTCGCGCACGGGTTCGCCGTGTTGAGCGAGACGGCGTTGTTCGCCTACAAATGCACCGAGTTTTACTCGCCGCAGGATGAGTTGACGCTCTGCTGGGACGATCCAGACGTGGGGGTGAAGTGGCCTTTGAACGACCCGGTGCTTTCGGAAAAGGACAAACAGGGCGTGCGCTTGAAAGACCTGCCGACCGACCAGCTCTTTGCGTGAGGATTCAGAACGTCATAAGTCCACGACGCCGGGTCAGGGGACCCGGCCTACACGGACTTGTAGGCCGCGTGCCCTCACGCGGCGCTATTTGTGACACCATGTAGAGTTCCGTGATCATGGAGTCACCGAAAATTCTCCTCATCGGCAAGAACGGCCAGGTCGGCTGGGAGTTGCGCCGCACGCTGGCGCCGCTGGCGCGGGTGCTGGCGGTGGATTATCCGGATATAGATTTAACGGACGCGGCGGCAGCGCGCCGGTTTGTGTTGGACAACAAGCCCAACGTGATCGTCAACGCCGCTGCTTACACGGCTGTGGACAAGGCCGAGTCGGACACCAAGACGGCGCAACTCATCAATGGCGTCGCGCCCGGCGTGCTGGCCGAGGCGGCGAAGCAGGTGGGCGCGTTGATGATTCATTACTCGACGGACTACGTGTTCGATGGAACGAAGCAGACGCCCTACGCCGAAACGGACCCGCCCAATCCACTCGGCGCTTATGGCCGGACAAAACTCTACGGCGATGAAGCCGTCCGCGCGGTTGGTGGCAACCATCTTATTTTCCGGCTCTGCTGGGTTTATGGCTCGCGCGGGCAAAATTTCTTGCTGACCGTGCAGCGGTTGGCGCGCGAGCGGGAGACTTTGAGCGTGGTCAAGGACCAGTTCGGTTGTCCGACTTGGTCACGCCTGATCGCTGAGGCGACGACGTTGGCACTACGGCAGGTGTTGGCAGCGACGGATGCGAATGTTTTCAAGGGGACATACCACCTCGCCACTGGCGGGAGCACGAACTGGCACACGTTCGCCTCGCACATCGTGGAGATGATGCCGGAGGCGGAACGTCGTTGCCGCGAAGTGGTGCCGATCACGACGGCGGAGTATCCGACTCCGGCGAAGCGACCCGCTTACTCGGTGCTCGACTGCAGCAAGCTGAAAAGAACTTTTGGAATCCAACTTCCCGATTGGAAGGATGGTTTGCGACTCGTTTTGGAAGCGGCAAGTTGAACAACAAAGACACAAAGGCACAAAGAAAACCATGAAAGAGATCGTCATTCCTCCGGAAGTTGAAGAGCTTGCCCGTATCGCTGTGGATTCTGCCTTTGCTGTCCACACCGAGCTTGGGCCGGGTCTTTTGGAAAGCGCTTACGAGGCGTGCTTCACGCACGAGTTGGAACTCCGCGGCATCAAACACCAACGCCAGCTTCCAGTCCTGCTCAATTACAAGGGCAAACTCATTGAGGTCGGTTTTCGAGCCGACGTAGTCATTGAGCAGAAGCTTCTGATTGAATTAAAAGCCGTCGAGCAGATGCTGCCCATCCACAAGGCGCAGGTCATCACTTATCTAAAACTGATGCGCCTGCCACTCGGCCTGCTCATTAACTTCAACGAAGTGCTGATCAAGCATGGCATCCAGCGTGTTTTGAACCTTCACCTTTCTTAGCGTCTTTATGTCTTTGTTGTTCAACCTATGAATCTCCTCATCACTGGCGGGGCCGGCTTTATCGGCTCCAACCTCATTCAACACGTGATTGACTTTCCTGAAGTGGAGAAACTCGTCAATCTGGACGCACTGACTTACGCGGGCCATCTGGAGAACTTGGAAAGCGTCAGCCGCCATCCGAAATACATTTTCGAGAAGGTGGACTTGCGGGACAAGACCGCCGTGGTGCGCGTGGTCGGACAGCACGGCATCACCCACGTCATGCACCTGGCGGCGGAATCCCACGTGGATCGCTCCATCACCGGCCCGGGCGATTTCATTTCGACGAACATCGTTGGGACGTTCAACCTGCTCGAAGCGTGCCGCGGCTTTTGGGGAAACGATTTTAAGCACCGACGTTTTCTCCACGTTTCCACCGATGAAGTCTATGGCTCGCTGGGCGCGACCGGCCTCTTTACCGAAACGACGCCGTACGCGCCGAACTCGCCGTATTCCGCGAGCAAGGCGTCCAGCGC
>CAYIOH010000320.1:0-2442 GCA_964364975.1 uncultured Bifidobacteriaceae bacterium | reverse complement strand
GCTTGAACACCGTCATCACGAATTGCTCGAACAACTACGGCCCGTTCCAGTTTCCGGAGAAACTCATCCCTGTCGTCATCCAAAGCGTGCTCGCGCGCAAATCCATTCCCGTTTACGGCGACGGCATGAACGTGCGCGACTGGCTTTACGTGCGCGACCATGCGGCGGCGCTCTGGCTCGTGCTGACGAACGGCAAGGCCGGCGAAACTTACAACATCGGCGGCCATAACGAATGGGCGAACATCCACATCGTGCAATTGATTTGCGACACGGTGGACGAGTTCGCGCCGCAACTGGGTGGCAGCTCACGCAAGCTGATCACGTTCGTGAAGGATCGTCTGGGCCACGACCGGCGCTACGCGATTGACGCCTCAAAAATCCAACGCGAACTCGGCTGGACGCCCGCGCACAAGTTTGAGGGCGGCATCCGCGAGACGATTCGGTGGTATCTCGACCATCAGGACTGGGTGCAGACGGTGTTGAAGAAGGTGTGAGCGGAGCGCGGACGGGTGGGGTTCAGGCTTCCGCCTGTCCGGACAAGCTGAAGCTTGGACTCCAACGCGGCGGCTTTACTCGCGCGCATTTTTAAGCGATGATGAGCGGGTGAACACCGTGATGCGTTGCGCCGCCGCCATTGCTTTTTCAATTTTTTCCTGCGCCAACCTTCTCGCCGGCGGCAGCGGGCTGAACGTCGTCGTCATCGTCAATCAAAACAGCACTAATTCGCTTCAGCTTGGCAATTATTACTGCGAGAAGCGCGGTGTGCC
Organism: uncultured Bifidobacteriaceae bacterium; assembly: GCA_964364975.1. Taxonomy (GTDB): domain Bacteria; phylum Verrucomicrobiota; class Verrucomicrobiia; order Limisphaerales; family JADLHS01; genus JALOTT01. Next base: position 1,675 of record CAYIOH010000320.1, on the reverse strand, counting down.
GCCGCAAAATGTCCTTCGCATCAACTGGACGGGCGGCAATGTCGTTTGGACGAAGACCGACTTTGAAACGCTGTTGCGCGCCCCGCTCAACTCGATGTTGTCGAGTCGCCAGTTGAGCAACCAGATTGACTACGTGCTGCTTTCAATGGACATCCCGTATCGCGTCACGAACAACACGGGAACGGTGAACAACAACGTCAACGCCACCACCGCGGCGTTGCACTATGGATTCAAGGACAATCCCGCCGACCCGATGCTGTATTGTTCTCTGGCCGAAGGCAGCGCCAGCGCCTACGCCGGGAGTGAGGGGATTTTCCGGCAGACGCCGCCGATCAGTGCCACCAGCAATTCCTGGCTGGTGATGATGCTCACCTCCAGCAACCTTGCGCAGGCCAAGGCGGTGGTGGATCGCGGAGTCGCGAACGATTACTCCACTCCCACTCAAACCGTCATGCTGGCCAAGAGTCCCACCGACCGGTTGCGCCGGGTGCGCCTCTACGTGTTTGATGATGCCGTGTTCAATGTTCGATTACGCGGAAACGCCACGATTGCCCGAACCAACGCAGCATCGCCCCTAGGAATGGGCACGTTGCTGGGTTACGAAGGCGGTGATCAGGTTGTGAGTCTGGCCGGAGGGATTTTTGCGCCCGGCGCCATGGCGGACAACCTGACCTCCTTCAGCGGTTATCTGTTTGAGAACAGCGGACACACCGACGCGTTGGATTTTCTGAATTCGGGTGCCACGGCCAGCTACGGCACCATCATCGAACCGTGCGCTTACCTGGCGAAATTTCCCAACGCGCAGAATTTCTTTTATCAGGCCCGTGGATTCAGCATCGCCGAGTGCTACTACATGAGCGTCACCAATCCCTATCAAGGGGTGTTGATCGGCGAGCCGCTGGCGACGCCTTTTGCCGCGCCGGCAGGAGGTGCATGGTCGGTCCCGCCGGCTGACGCAATTCTGGCTGGCACAACCAACCTGACCGTCCAGTTTGATGCCGCGAATCCGGAGCAACCGCTCCAGCAGGTTGACCTGTTTCTTGATGGAACTTACACGCAGACGCTGACTAATATCGCACCCCGTCAAAACAACCTTCTTTACGTGACAATCAACGGCTTTCAGACGAACTACACAATCCCTGCCGGGGCAACCTTAAAATCCGTCACGTCCAACCTCGTCACTCGTTTGAACAGGACAAGCTACACCAACCAGACCAAGGTGGAGGCCACGGCGTACGGAGATCGGATCGGCTTGCAGTCTCTTGACATCACCCGCCTCGGCACCAACACCACGCTGCAGGTGAGCAACAGTCAGGGCAGTGCCGCCTCGCTCACAACGTTTATCCAACCAGCTCGGAGCAATTTCCTGGACAAGGTCGCTTTTGGAATGCGCGGTTATCTCATCACGAACTCGCTGGTCACCGTGCTGGCGGGAAATTACTTGCGATGCGTGCTTATCAAGACAAACAATGCCGTGGTCACGGTCGCGGTGACCAACAGCACCGGCGGCGCGGCGTTCAATGACTTTGCCAAATCCTTCCTTGATGCGATCAACACCAACGTCGCCATGCAGACCGCGGATGGGATCGTGGTTGAAGACATCAACATGCACGAAGACGAACCGTATCGGACGTGGGTTTACGGACCCAACGACCACTCTGGAGAATTCAACATT
>CAYIOH010000319.1:0-5251 GCA_964364975.1 uncultured Bifidobacteriaceae bacterium | reverse complement strand
TGCTCAAATGGACTTTCCGGCCGCCCATTGATTTCTGTTGCGTTCGCAAGGTTTGGAATCTTTTACGGCAAGAAATCCGTGCGCATCCATGTTCATCCGTGGTAAGAAATCCGCATGGCCTTCCGAATCCAGGACAGCGTGGAGCGTGGCGAGATTGACAACCGCGTGAAGGGAATCGTGCGGGGCAAGCTTTGGCTGCATGGTTTCGAAGAGCCGGTGAAACTTGATCTCAAAGGCAACGCCTGCCCCGATCTCGCGGGGTGTTTGCTCAAGTTCAAGAATCACGCCAAAACTTTTCCCCTGCGGAAGGAGCCGAAGTTCAATCCGCTTCAACGCGGCAAGATCGGCAACCTTTCGGCATCGCAAAAGGTGCGTGTGTTCACGATTCCCGACGAGGAGGCTTTTGCAATGATTGATCGTGGCGCGAAACCACCCGAGCGCGTCGCCAATGCGCTTTATCTCGAATGGTTCAGCGAGGGCAACGGGCGGGTCGTCATTGAGAGCGCGGATTTCGAGTTGAACATTTCCGCGCCGGAGTGGCGGTTGACGCCCGCCGAGGAAAAGCAACGCGCTCAAGCCGCCGAGGCGGGCTGGGAAATGTTTTCCAAGCAGTTGAACGACGCGGTGGAAAAACATAAGCGCGGCCAGAAAGCCCCGGAGGCGGAATGGAATGAGCACGATTACGAGAAGCTCCTGAAGGAGTCCGACGCGCGCACGGACAAATACCTGGAGTTGCAGGAAAAATACGGCGACTCCCCCGAAGCCGAGGAAAAGATTGCGAAAGCGATGGGCTGGTTGCACGAGCAGACTCCGGAGGAGGCTGAAGCAGAAAGCAGACGAATCGAGGAAATCAATCGTGCGTGCGAGGAAGCGTTGAACGAACCGCCGCCCGAACCCGCACCGCACCGCGAAGGCATTGACTGGATTCGCACGGCGGACGGCGACCTCCGGCATCCGCTCCAACATCGCTGCTTCGAGAGCGCGATGAAGTTTTGGAAGCAGGCGGACAAGCTTGGCCTGAAAAAATCTGAAGACGACGATTTGCAGCAGTTCATCTTTGAATTTCAGACAACCGGCGCAAAACTGGCGGGCGCGTTGAACGGGATCGCCGAGGACCGAGGCGCTGCGGAACCTGCGTTCACCGTGGCCTGCTTGAAACGCGCACTTGGCCACTTGCACAAATCCCAGGCGGGACTTGAAGCCGTCGCCAAAAAAAAGTTGCTGCCGGAGAAGCTGGTCGCCGAAGCGCGCCAGGAATTGTTTGAAATCCGCGAGGGTATTTTGAAGTTGATGGACGAATTTCGTGGTCGAAAATAAGCGGCTGTTCAAACAACCTGGAGCCTGAGAGTCTTTGTTCAATTGTTCAATTAGCGACGACCGAAGCATCGCGGACAATGATGGGAATCCACATGGTTCAGACGCCATCGCCAGCCCGAATCGCATGGATTGATAATCTGCGCACGCTGATGATCGTGCTGGTGGTGAACATGCACGCGTGCGTCACCTACAGCCACGTTGGCGGTTGGTATCGGATGGAGGATCCTGAGCCGGCGATGCCGGTGAAGATTGCATTTATTCTCTGGCAGGGACACCTGCAGGCATTCTTCATGGGATTGCTGTTTTTCCTCGCCGGCGTCTTTGCGCACCGTTCGCTGGAGCGGCGCAGGGCCGGCGCATTTCTGAAGGAGCGGGCCCGGCGGCTTGGGCTGCCTTCGCTTGTGTTCATGCTGCTGTTCCAACCATTCATGGTGTATGTGCTGCTCGGGCATCCGCACATCCCGGATCGGCCATCGCTTGCTGCTCTTTACACAAGCTACCTGACTTCGGGGCGGGTTCTCCGTGGCAACGGGCCGATGTGGTTTGCGCTCGCGCTGCTGTTCTTCTCGGCGGCGCTGGTGGGTCTGCGAGCGTGGAAGGCGGGGAAGACGGCACCGGCGATTCCGGCGTCTCGCGCTCCCAACGGGGTCGCGTTGGCTGGATTCGGCGCGGTGCTGGTTGCCAGCACGTTTCTCGTGCGCACGGTGCAGCCGCTTGGGACGGACGTGTTGAATTTCCAACTGTGTTTCTTCCCGCAATACATCGCAGCGTTCATCGTGGGCGTCGCGGCGGGTAAGCACGACTGGCTGGAGGCACTGGCGACTTCGCGCCCCGCGCGCATCGCGGGCTGGCTCGGAGTCATTGGCGGACCAGTGGTCTTGGCAGCCGTCGTTGCCGTGGGTGGACCGCCGCCGGAGAACGGCCCAAACCCTTATATCGGCGGTTGGAACGCGCGGGCCTTCGCGCTTGCCACATGGGAACAGTTCGCAGGACTCGGGATCGCACTGGGGATGCTGGCTTGGTTTCACCGTCGGTGGAACACCGCCGGACGCGTGGCGACGTGGCTCTCCGAACGTGCCTTCGCGGTTTACCTGCTGCATGCGCCGGTGCTCGTGGCGCTCACACCGATTCTCCGCCCAGCGGTCATAAACCCGTTCTTCGGTGTCGTGCTGCTGACGTTGGCCGGCTTGGTCGGGAGCTTCGCGGTGGCGGACGCGGCCAAACGCGTGCCGGGGGTGCGAAGCATGCTTTAACGGGTTTCCGGCATCTTGGCATCCTTTACCCGCAGCAGACCGGAGCCAATGCCGTGATACGCGGCCAGAAAATATACCAGCACCACCGCCACCGCAGCCGCCAGTCCGCTCCAGAAGAGCGGCCATTGCGTTCCGCTCGCACCGGTGCAGCCAATAAACCACCAGCCCACGCCGAGGTAGCCAGTTAGATTGCCGACACCGCTGCTCATCAGCGCCATCAACGCCTGCGCCCGCGCGCGCCACGCGGCGTCCACGCGTTGGTCGAGGTAGATTTGCGCTGTGATGAACACGAGCGTGAACGAGCAACCGTGCATGACCACGCCGGCCAACAGCCAGGCTTTGGTGTTGAGCGCGCAAAACACGTACCGCAGCACGCCCAAACCAAGACCGCAGACAAAAATCCATTTTAACCGCCACTTGAGCAGCAGTCCGCCCAGCATGAACATGGCGATGATTTCCGTCACCTGCCCGAGCGTCATCCACGCGCTGGTGCGTTGGAATCCCAGCTCGCGCAGGTGCGTTGGGGTGTAGGGATAGAATCCGCACAGCGGAATCGCAAACAGCGCCACGGTGATGAACACAACGCGGTGGTCGGGATTTTTCAACAGGATGAGCGCGTCCCAGCCGAGCCGTTGCCGCAAAGTGAGATTTTCGACCGATTTCGGCGTTTCCAATTCCGGCAGAAAAAATGTGAACGCGCAAACCACCAGCCACACCGCCGCGCCACTGTAACCGGCGAGCGTGGTCGTATCCGCGCCCAACGCGCTGACGATCCAGCAACCCGCCATCCAACCGAGCGTGGCCATGGCGCGAATCGGCCCGAACTCCTTCCGGGCATCAGCCAGCCGCGCGAAGACAATGGTGGAAGAGATGCTCCACGTGGGCGACGCACAGAGCGCGTAAAGTTGAATCAGCACCAGCACGAGCCAGGGATGCCAGCGGAGTTGGATGGCCGTGCTGGCCAGCGTCATCGTCGCCGCCGTGGCCAGCGAAAGTCCGCGCAACACCTTGACCGGCGAAGCATGCCGGTCGGCCATCGCACCAAAAATCAGTGGCGAAATGAACGCCGCAATGGCGCTTGCCGCATAGGCAAATGGCTTGATGGTGTGCAGCCCGTTCGCGTCCAGCACGGTGCTCAACGGTACAAACCACATGCCCAGCGCCGCTCCTTGAATGAAGAAGAGCGTCACCAATTCGAAATATTCAGCTTTGCGCAGCGTCCGCAGCACGCGCAGAGGGGACAGGTTAGTGGCCAAGATTTCAACTCGAAAGCCGCCGTAGCCGCCGGCGTGAGTCGGCGACACCAGTCTCCCATCAGCTCTCGCGAGCGGACGTTAGCCGCCTCTTTTTCATGTGAGTTCAGGATTTGGCCCGTTCCCCGCCCTTTCTTGGTTCGTGCTGGTTGCTTTCTTTTGCCCGGAAATGGGGTAGAGTTGGCCACTGATGCAACGTGCATTTTATTTAATTCTGCTCTGGGGGTTGTTTCTAGTGGGCCTGCCGCTCGCGGCCGCGCCACCTTACGACGCCATTTACGCCTTCGGGGACAGCCTGACCGATACTGGTCGCGAACCCGCCGAGCCTGTGCTGCATTACGACGGGCGCTGGTCGAATGGGCCGCTCTGGGTCGAGTATCTTTCCGTGCGGTTTGGCTTTCCCTACAACGCGAGCAACAACCTCGCCCACAGCGGAGCGCAGTGTGACGACACGTATCAGCAGGTGACCAACTTCGTGGCCACGACGGACGTCTCAGAATCGCTGTTCGTCGTCTGGGCCGGCGGCAACGATTTCTTGCAGGAGTACGACAAACATTGGTTCGATGATTCGGGCTGGGATCAACAGGTTGCTTACTCCGTGGGCAACCTCTCAAACGCGGTGGTGAATCTCTACGCGAAGGGCGCGCGGTTCATTCTCGTGCCGAACACGGTGGACGTGACGGAGATTCCCGCGATGAACTATTTACTCAATTACCTGCGCGATTACCTCCGGAGCAAAGTTCAACAGTTTAACAGCCAGCTCGCCACGGCGTTGAATTCCCTCCAGGGAAATTATCCGGCGCTCAAGCTCTTTCGCTGCGACATCTACGGATCGGTGAACTTCCTGCTGCACAATGCCAACACGTTCGGGTTCACCCAAACAGAAATTGACGCTCTGACTCACGTGACGCTGCTGGACAAGAGCTTCGACGGGCCGGGGGCCAATTACGTCTTTTGGGATCCGATCCACCCCACGACCAAGGCGCACGCGATCATCGCCGACTGGTTTCACGCGGCGGTTGCGCCGATGAATCCCCGCCTCGCCTTGAAACCGGGCACGGCGCAATTGGAACTCGCCTGCGACCAGCTTCACGTCACCAAAAACTACACGCTCCAACGCACGACCAACCTGACGACGTGGGCCAATACTCAAATTTTTCTGTGCGTGACCAACAAGCAATCGCTGACGATCACGAATAACCTGCCGCAAGCCTGCTTCCGGGTGAAGTGGTCGCCGTGAGCGGGCGCGTTCACGGCAACAGCCAGTGCCCGGCGATTCGAAAAGGATGACGGCTGTCTTCCAACGCACACCTTAACCCCTGCCCACAGCAGGAGACAGGTAGCCACCGCGAATAATTTTTCAAGGTAGGGCGCGTCACTCCGCGCGCCTTCGTGGGGAGGCAACCCCCGGGCGGGGGCGCCCGGGGG
>CAYIOH010000318.1:0-5252 GCA_964364975.1 uncultured Bifidobacteriaceae bacterium | reverse complement strand
GCGCTGCCTGCATGCGCTCCGGGCGGCCCCACGTAAACCACAATCGGCACGGAGGAGGCGAGGAATTTTTGGACGATGACCTTGGTGGAATCGAGCAATCCGCCCGGTGTGTCGAGTTGGATGATGAGACACTCGTCCTTGCGTTCGCTGGAAAGATCAATGGCGCGGGAAATGAAGCTGGCCGTGGCCGGGCCGATGGCCCCGTCAATTTTGATGAGGCCCACCTCCGCCGCGTCCGCCGCCGCGCAAGTCAGCATTGCCGCCAAGATTAAAATCCAGCGTCTCATAATGTCCTCGCTCCACTGCAAATTACCAAACTGCCCGGCGTCTGTAAACCGATTTGACGACCGATAACGGTCTGGCTTGCGGCTGGACCGGCAATCCTCTGGTTTGGCGAAAATCTCAACGCCTTTCGCAGCACGCCAAGCCAGAGGCTCGGCGGCCCCATTCGCAAGCCGGATACCTGCGCCACTACTCCATGACTTCCGTCACCGCGCGAAGAATTTTAGTCTCGCGCCGCTGCAACAACCGGCCGAGTGGGTGGAGGGTGAACCAGTAAGCAACGGCAAAAGCACCCAGTAACACCAGAGCCGCGAGCAAGTTCACCGGCGCGGCGGGCAGCCAACCCAGGCGTTCGACGCCAAAGCCGAGGGCGGGCGGAATGAACACGGGCGAGATCACCAGCGGAAACGACAAGGCCACCATCATCATGAGCAGCGATGTTTGCCAGGATTGTTTGGTGGGCTTGATCGAGCCGGCGGCGATCCGGTACGGCATGAGGATCGAAGTCAAATTTCCGATGGTGCAAAACATGAGAAAAGCCGCGGCACATTGGAGGACCGTGGCCATCACCACCAGCGCGGACAACTTTGCGAACACGCTCACCGCCACGAGCGGCACCAGCGCAATGCCGGCGGCCAGCGGCAAGAGCGCCAGATTTTTCCCCAGCAGCAACCGTTCGCGCGGCGTCGGCAACAGCACCAACCCGCGGAAGCCATCACGATCGCAGCCAAACTGGTTGCATACGAGTTGCAGCAACGCGTACAACACCAGCACGACGGCGCCCGTGCCGATGAAAGGTTTGCCCGCTTCCGGGAAACGCCCTGTGCTGCCGCCGCGCCAGAAAATTATCGCCGGCAGAAAGATGGACATGAACAAACCCATCGCCAGGATCATCCGCACTTCCGGCGCGCGTGTCATCGAACGGAACTGCGCCAGCGCCACCGCCGCCGTGTCCTCTGGAATCCACGGCAGGCGTGACGCAACCCAGTTGCGGGCTGGCTTTGCATTTTTCAACGGCGATTGTTTCGCGGCGGTGGGCTTGGCGCGTTCATCCGCGCGATAAAACCTCAGCGTCGCCCGGTAAGCGCGACTCAACCCCAGCCAACCCAGCGCGAACATTCCGGCGCCACCCCACAACGCCGGCCACACCTCGTCCGCCGCGAGACCACGCGCGCCGTTGGGCAGCCACAGCAATGGCACCCACGGATGCACCATCGTTGCGACGGCGGCGAAGTGTTCACGCTTCGGGTCATTCGTCACGGGAGTTGAACGGGAGTCATCACCTTGTGAATTCGTGGACTGCTGTTGCGCCGCGTGCCTGGCTTGGCGATCACCTTTCGCTTTTCGCTGGTAGGCGAGGTTGATCAGTTGTGGCGATTGCCCGAGCAGGACGATGCCGATCGTGATCCACATGACAATCGAGCGCCGACGACGCGGGTTCACCATGAGTGACAGCAGCCAGCCGCGCAGACAATAAATCCATCCCGTCATCATGAACACAAACGCCACGACCAGCGGCAGCGCCAGCAGAAATAGCGGACCGTGACTGATCGTCAAGCCAGCGGCCAGGCCAAGCATAACCGCCAGTGCCAGCACCGTGCCCAACGAAACGAGCGACGCGAGGTAATTGAAGACGAACACCTGTTTGAGACTGATGGGCAGATGCAGCAAACGCGTCAGGTCCACGCTCTCCGAACGCTGCAGTTCCGTCACCACGGCTATAAGTGAAAAGAACAACACGAATATCGTTACGCCATCCCATACAAACATCACCACGGTCGCAGAGGCTTGTTTCAGGGCGAAGACGCCGGCCAGCATCGAACCGACACCTGCGACCAACGCGCCCAGCACCAGTGCCACGCCGGCCAGCGCGGCGATCACCGCGCCGAGGCCGCTGCCGCGCGTGAGTTGATTGCGCGTGAGCCGCCAGCGCAGCCAGAGGATGGCGCGGAATTGCTCCCAGTTCATATCAATCCGCGAGCCAGCTCAATTGCTGTGTCTCGACCTGTTCGCCGCCCACGGCAGCGATGAATCGTTCCTCCAGCGAACCGTTCAGCCGCAATTCGTCCATCGTGGCCTGATAAACCAGCTTGCCGCTGGCGATGATGCCGACGTCCGAGCACAGCTTCTCGACAATCTCCAAAACGTGCGAGGTGAGGAAAACCGTCGCGCCGCGTTTGACGCACCGTTTCAACACATCCCGGAGCAAACGCGACGACACTGCGTCCACGCCCTCGAATGGTTCGTCGAGGAAAAGCAAATCCGGCCCGGGCAACAACGCCGCCGCGAGCGCGAGTTTCTTCTTCATGCCGTGCGAGTATTCGAGTGTTAGTTTCTTCTCCTCGTCTTCGAGGCCCATCATCGCGAGCAATTCATCACAACGCGTGCGCACCGTTTCCGGCGGCAACAGATACATCCGGCCGATGAACGTGAGATATTCGCGTCCGGTGAGGTTGTCGAAGAGCGCCAGATTTTCGGGCACGACCCCGATCCGGCTGCGCACTTCGCGTGCGCGGTCCTCGTTCGCCAGGTCCTCGCCGAGGATGCGCATACGACCACTCGTGGCCGCGAGCAAACCGGTGAGCATCTTGATCGTCGTGGACTTGCCCGCGCCGTTCGGGCCGAGGAAGCCAAAAAACTTTCCCGCTTCGACGCGGAGATCCAAACCATTCACGGCCCGCACCGCGCCAAACACGCGCGTCAGGCCGGTGGTTTCGATAACATGGTTCATGGCGGTCTTGGTTTGAAAGCCACCGCGAAGTTATGCTTCTCCGCAACCGAAGTCAGTTACAAAAGCACCGTCGCTAATTTGCATTTTCCATTTCCAGGACGCCGGGCTACGATGCGCGCATGGCGCTCGTTCGCATTCTCGTTGACGGCTACAGCCTCCTGCACGGTTGGCCGGAGTTGGCGCGCGGCAAGGCCCGGCACTCGGCCGCGGCGCGCGACGAACTGATTCATATCCTCACGCGCTACCAGGACGCCATCGGCACGCCCATCACGATTATTTTCGACGGTGCGGGCGCTCCGCCCAACATGCCAAAGAATGAATCCAACCATCACGTTGAGGTGCTGTTCTCCAAGGCCGGGCAGACCGCCGATGACATGATCGAGCGCGCGGCGCATCGCTTCCAGCCGTACGGCGAAGTGCTCGCCGTCACCAACGACAACGCCGAACGCGACACGGTCATCGCCCTCGGCGGCTCGGCCTCATCCTGTATGAGTTTCATTTCCGAGGTCGAAAGCACATTGGCTGAACTGGCCGCCGACGTGAAACATCACAATCGGACCGAGCGAAACCGGTTCAATCGCAACCGATGAGCAAAATAACCCTCACCCCTAACCCCTCTCCCATCCGATGGGAGAGGGAAAAAGCAATGCGCGGCTTCCGAGGTTTCCTGCGGCGTACGATTCGCCGACTGACTGACGACGATTCCCCCTCTCCCATCGGATGGGAGAGGGCCGGGGTGGGGGGCTTCCGCGTTTTGGCTTTCGCGACGCTCGGGATCCTTTTCTTTGATTCTCCGCTGGCCGCGCAAACTCCGCCCGCAAAACATTCTTCCGGTCGTTACCTCTTAATCGTGGACACTTCCAAGGCGATGCGCCCGCGGGCAACCGCCGTGCAAACAACCGTGAACAATCTGCTGCTCTCCGGCATGCACGCGCAGTTGCAGCGCGGCGACACCATTGGCGTGTGGACTTACAACGAACAACTCTACGCGGGCCGCCTGCCGTTGCAGCGGTGGACGCCGCAAGAGGAACAACTTGTTGCAAGTAACATCCTCGCGTTTCTCAAAGCGCAGCCCTACGAAAAAACGTCGCACCTCGACAAAGTCTGGCCCGCGTTGCAGAGCGTGGTCAAGGAATCGGAGAGGCTCACCGTGTTGCTCATTTCGGATGGCGACGAAATCGTTTCCGGCACGCCGTTCAACCGTGAGCTTAACAAATTCTTCAAAAAGAATTCTTGGTCCCAGCGACAAAAGCGGATGCCTTTTGTTACCGTGCTTCGCTCGCAGAGGGGCAAATTCATCGGCATCACGATGAATCTCGCGCCTTGGCCCGTGGAATTTCCGCTGTTTCAGCCGGAGCCGAAAATCGCCGTGGCGACAAAACCAAAATCGCCGCCGAAAAATGTTGCACCCCGGCCAACCGCGCCACCGCTCATCGTGGTCGGGGAAGAGCCCGCGTCGACGCAACCTGCGGCGACACCGGTCGCGCCAGCATCACCAACTGCCGCGCAAGCGGAAGAAGCCTCGCAAAAACCTCCAGGGGCGGCAGTCCAGCCCAAGCCGGATGTCTCGCCCGTGGCGGCAACACCCGCGGAGCCGGTCGTTGCGACGCCGGAGACCAAACCAACTTTGCCGCCCATGACTTCGCCACCTGTCATTACGCCGCTGACGGAGACGTCTCACGTGTCAGTGCCAACGTCGGTAAACCCCGAGCCAACACCGGTCACGCCTCCTGCACACGCGGACGAATTGAAACCCGAACCGTCCTCGCCGCCGGCCACCGCGCAGGTCGCGACGGCGACTCAACCGGAGACGATTTTCAATCGCACGAAAATTCTGCTCACGGTGGGCGTGTTCCTGGTGTTGGGAGCCGCGTTCTTTTTCCTGAAGCAACGTCGCGCGCGCGCCACCTCGCATGCGAGTCTGATTACGCGTTCGATGGGCAAGGACAAGAAATAGATTCCGATTGGTAGGAAGGCGTTGCTGCGCGTCCAGAGGACTGATAGTTCAGGATTTGGAAGTGGACGCGGAAGCGGCGTCGCTCGTCGTGGTGGCGCAGACTTACTATCACCGGTGGCGCGCCTATGTGGATGGCAAACCAGTGCCGTTGTTGCGGGCGAACTAGGCATTTCAAGCGGTGGAAGTGCCGGCGGGCTGTCACCGAATTCACCTCCGCTTATGAAGACCCAGGGCGTTTGGCTGGCAGGCTCATAGAACGGGACTGGCCGTGAGGATGAGTCG
>CAYIOH010000317.1:0-5254 GCA_964364975.1 uncultured Bifidobacteriaceae bacterium | reverse complement strand
TCCGGTCGGCTTTGGCCCCCGTATGAAACGCCACCCGATTTTTCACACAGGCTCTAAAGGCCGCGCGCCGCTTGCGTTCTACAGTTCAACTTCGGAATTCAGGTTTAACGATGCTTTGACAACAATTCGGGCGGCAGCCAGAATCGAGCCGTCCTCGGAAACACGGGGAAAATTCTCGTCCTTATGAAAAAGCTTTTCTTGCGGGTTCTTCGTTGGGGTGCGGTGCTGCTCCTGTTGTTGATCATCGTCCTGGTCGCGCGTGGAATCTATGTATTCCGCGACCGCAATCCGGGTTATGCACTCGATGTGAAAATTGACGCCGCAAAGTCACGGGCGGAGCCGCTACCGTTGCGTGTCGGCTTCGGGCGCGTCAAAATCAATCCCGATCTGTCCGACCCCAAACGGCCCGTCTGGGTGGCGGGCTTCAGCCAGCACCGCGCAGCCACGGCCATCCACGACGACCTTTGGGCCGTCGCCTGCGTGCTGGACGATGGCCACGCCCGGTTGGGAATTGTCGGGCTTGACGCCATTGGTTTCTTCCATGATGACGTGGTGGCGGTGCGCCGCGCCTGCGTCGCGGAGTGGAAGCTCGATTACACCATCGTGTGTTCGATGCACAACCATTCAACACCAGACCTGATGGGTTTGTGGGGGCCGGACATTCTCCACTCCGGAGTGGACAAGCGTTACCGCCAACAGGTCATCGCCGCGGCGACTAAATCGCTCGGTGACGCCGTGGCGGCGCTCCAACCCGCCCGGGTCGCGTTCCACGAAATCCCCACGCCGCCGGACGGACTGGTTGCCGACACGCGCAAACCGATTGTTTTCGACGCGGATATCCGGGTGATGCACTTCACGCGTCCAGCGGACGGCGCCACGATTGGAACCATCACCGGCTGGGGCAATCACCCGGAAACTCCTTGGGGCAAAAACACCGAAATCACCGCGGACTACTGCGGTGTTCTGCGCGACACGCTGGAGCGCGGTTTCACGCACGAAGGGAAAACGTTTTCGACCGGCGTTGGCGGCATCCACCTTTTCATCAACGGCGCGGTCGGCGGCCTGATGACCACCCACCCAAGCGTGACCGTGCATGATCCTTATTTGCAGCAAGACTACAAAGAACCTTCGCATGACAAATCCCGCGCCGTCGGACACCAACTCGCTGCGCGCGTCCTGCCCAAGCTGGCGGAAACATCCCCCGCGCCGGCGGACATCGCGCCCATCGGCATCCGTGCCCGTACCATCGAAATGCCCGTGGACAACAAGATGTTTCTCGCGGGGTCGTTGCTGGGGTTGATGGATCGCGGACACTCACACTGGAAAAAGATGCGCACCGAGGTCGCGGTGGTGACGATTGGCGACGCCAGCATTGCCTGCGTGCCGGGCGAGATTTATCCGGAGATCGTCAATGGTGGCATCGAGCATCCGCCGGGCGCCGATTTCGACATCGAACCGCTGGAGGTGCCGCCGTTGCGCGAACTCATGCCCGGGCGGATCAAGTTCGTCTTTGGCCTGGCGAATGACGAACTCGGCTACATCATTCCCAAGAGCGAATGGGACGTGAAACCGCCGTATCTTTACAACGCGAAGGGTCACGTTTACGGCGAGATCAACTCCTGCGGTCCGGAAACGGCCCGCATCCTTCACGCTGCCCTCGCCGAACTGTGCCGGGAAGTGAAGCCCGTGGTAACCGCCAGTAGGAACTAAGCCAGACGCCGCATCGGACCTTGTTCGGTTGATAACTCCCCGACGCAAGTCGGGGGTGGACTTACGCATCTCAGCCTTGATCACCGCAGGAAAGTGTTCCTGTCTCTGACCCTGTCCAGAAGGCGGCAAAGCTTCCACGAGTATGCCAAGGAGAGCGTGTTGTGGTGTCGGTGGGCGGCGGCGTTTTATCTGCAACAACGGAGCAAGGGCTGTCCGCATCACACGGCGGTGCGGACGCTGGCGTTCAAGTGGCAGCGGGTGATCTGGCGCTGCTGGCAGGACCGGCGGCCCTATGACGAGCGGATTTACGAAGCGGCGTTGCGCCAGCGTGGCAGTCCGTTGGTGGCGCTCTTCGACCGGGTGGAGCGGGGCAAAAGCCCGTGGAAAAACCCGGCAAACAAAACTAAAAAAGCCGTTGACGGATTACCTCAGAGGTGAGCTCAGCCACGCGGGAGGAGAAGCCGTGAACCGCGAAGCGGAACTGAGACGACCCACCCGCGTTGGCTGGAGCGCAAGGTTAGCCCAACTGGGATCACCCAGCGGATATAGGTGGCCGCTTGCCTTTCCACTATTTTTGGAATACGCCATACAGCGCGAGAAGGAACAGGCCGCAAAGGAACCCCCAAATCAGCAAGTGGCGACCGATATGGAAATACCATCGAGGAGCGACTGTGGGCGGAAGGCCGAGGCCCTTCCGAACTCGGTCCAAAACGGTATCGTAGGAAGCAATGCGGGCGAGGTGTATAAGAACGAATCCTGCCGCTGCGAGAATAAATCCGAACCATGCGCCCCGCAGGCACCAAAGGGAACATGGGCTTTTGTCTATCCCCCCTTTGGCGAAAGTGACGCTGAGAGCCAATGCGCCAGAGGAGAGAGTAGCTATGTGCTCGGCGAGACGGTAGAATGCGGCCATCTTTTCCTTGAATGCGTTGCCGAGGACTTGGGCCTCCTCTACCGTTATTTGATGAGATTCTTCTTTCATAAAACGCTGCGGGCTAACATTAAGCTTAACTGACAGGATTGCAGTTTATCACTTTCATTGGTTGCGACGTTAAATCTGGGTTTTTGGCTTGTCCAGCACGGAATTTCTGAAAGGCTGCAGGTTATTATTGAACCGGGAAAAACAACAGTCGAAAGGTTTCTGCCTAATCCCAAACTGAAGTTGCGGGAGCAGTTGAGGGAGGTGTGCCGGTTCAAGCATTTCTCGCATCGCACGGAGTCGGCTTACGGGCATTGGATCAAGCGGATTTTGCGATTTTGTCGGGAACCGACCGGAAGGATAAAGGCAGCGACACCTCACCCTCAATTCCTCTCCATGAACCGCAAGGTAGGGCGCGTCACTCCGTGCGCGCCGTCCGGACAGTCGGAGGCAAACAGCGGCGCGCACGAACCCCGACATCGGATGTCGGGGGGTGTGACGCGCCCTACCGGGATGGGGAATTCGGAGATCGCATCACCTTCACACTTTTGCCGGCACCACGAACGGCGCGCGATAATTGCGGGTGAGTAATTCATCCGCGGCGGCGTTACCCACGAAGCGTTCCGTCTTCGGGTTCATTTTCAGCACCGCGCCCAGCGTGGCCGGAGTTTTCCTGGTGTCCGCCTGGTTGGCGGCCAGATGTTCCTCCATACGGCCAAGCGCCTCAGCCATGTCCTTGTTGTCTTTGACGGCTTCGCGGAGTTCTTCCGGCGATTGTTTCTGGCCGAGAACGTAGGAGATGTTGGCGGTGTGACAGAGCGCGGCGGAGAGGTGGCCGTCGAGGATGTCCGCCGCCAGGTCGGTGTGCTTGCGGCTGCGAACGGCTTTGATGAAGTTCGCGAAATGATCGCCGCCGCCGTCGAATTTCTTGATTTCCTTGTCGTCCTTGTCGAACACGATGGCCTTGGAGTAGCTGGGAATGACGACGCGTCCGCCTTCGCAATCAATCACGACGCCAATGCCAGCGCCGTGGTAATTGTCCATCTTGTCAATCGTGCTGCTGGCGGGCAGGCCGCGGACTTCAAAGAGCAGCGGTGCCTTGGCGTAACCCTGGTAAATGATGTGCGTGTTCGGCGTGGTGCCGTCGTCTTCGTAGCCGAGGCGGCCGCCGATGCTGAAGGCGACGGGCGCGAGTTCATTCTCGCCGAGAACCCAGCGGGCGATGTCCACCTGATGGACGCCTTGATTGCCGAGGTCGCCGTTGCCGGAGGGCCAGACCCAGTGCCAATCGTAATGGAGGCGTTTGCGCATCATGGGTTCTTTGGGCGCGGGGCCGCACCAGAGGTCGTAATCAATTGAAGAGGGAATGACGAGCGGTGCGTCGGCCTTGCCGATGCTGGCGCGGCGTTTGTAGCAGAGGCCGCGGGCGCGGATAATTTTTCCGTGGTCGCCTGCCTGCAACCAGGCGATGGCTTCCTGAAGTCCAACACTGGAGCGACATTGGGAGCCGGTCTGCACCATGCGACCATGTTTGCGCGCGGCAAGGACGAGCTGCCGGCCTTCCCAGACGTTGTGCGACGCGGGTTTTTCGACGTAAACGTCCTTGCCCGTCTGCACGGCCCAAATCGCGGCGAGGGCGTGCCAGTGATTCGGGGTGGCGATGGTCACGGCGTCAATGTCGGAATTCTCCAGCAGATGGCGGATGTCCTGATAGCCGGTGACTTCGTTGCCTTTGGCCTTCAACTCCTTCACACCCTTGTCCAGAACGTCCTTGTCCACGTCGCACAGCGCGACGAGGCGCACGCCTTTGAGTTGGAGCAGATCGCCGATGTGGCTTTTGCCCCGGCCATTGAAACCGACGACGGCGACGCGGATGTCTTCGTTCGCGCCGCGCACGCGGGCGGTTCTACCCTGGGTTTGGCATCCGGATATCAGCGGCCACGTTCCGGCGGCGGCGGTGGTGAGGACTGAACTTTTTAGGAAGGTGCGACGATTCATGTTTTTCATAGCGTTGGTAGATTGGTGTGAAGTGGAATCGGTCAATTCAGGCGCTCAAGGAGAAGATTTTACGTATTCGGCGTAGCGAGCGGCGACGTTTGCCTGCTTTTCATCGCCTTCGTGAATGTAAACGCGGTAGCGGAAGGTAACATTCTTGCCGGGAGGAACGACCAGGTTGCCGGCAGCCTTATCCGGCAGGCTCTCGAAGTCATGTTTGCCAAACGGATTCGCGGCGAACAAGCCGTAATCGCGCACGTGCCACCAGGTGGGATGCCGCGGGTTCTGCGGGTGATCGAAGATGGCAATGCCGAGCGTCTTACCCTCGACGGGGCCGTAGTAATCGCACCAAGTCGCGCGTTTGCCCCAGGTCTCGCCATCGCGCACGCCTTCGCTGTTGATGATGTGGCCGACGGGTTTGCCGACGTTTTCCTTGTTGGGTTTGAGGCGCATGGTTTCGTTGAGGCGCACCGCCATCGTGCCTTCCTTGGTGTCGCCAAAGGTCAGTTCGCCGTTGGAAGCGTGGATGGTGATCTCGAAGTCAACGACTCGTTCGTTGGCCGGGCGGTTGTGGACGCGCAACGTCCGTTCATCTGTGCAAACCACCGTGCCATCGGCGGCCACCCACTT
>CAYIOH010000316.1:0-5269 GCA_964364975.1 uncultured Bifidobacteriaceae bacterium | reverse complement strand
ACATTGACGCGGACGTGGAACAACTGGAGAACGTTTACCTTTACAACATTGACCATCTGGAAGCGATCGTGCGCGAGAACGTGCGGATGCGCGAACAGGAATTGAGCAAGTGCCATGAGATCGTCGCTGATCGTGCTGCGGCCTTGATGGCGAAATTGAATCCGCCGCCAGCTCGGCAGCCCGCGCCGCCGACCCAGTCCGGCTTCACCATTTTCCAACCCGCAGTCTGCAACCGCTAATCCCACTACTCTAATCAACCATCAACCAGTACGCATCACCGTGAACCCCCAAAAACTCAGTGCCAATATGAAAAGAAACCAAGTAATCAAAACAGTGCCAACCTGCCTGATGGCAGTTTTTCTGATGGCGGTTTGCGCCGTCACCACCGCGCGCGCGGCGGCGCCGGCCCTCCAAGGCCAAGTCACCTTGCGTCCGCTCACACCTCAGGAGCTTAAAGACCCCTCGCTCACCGGCCTTCAGGGCGCGAGCGGCTTGTCCACGGTGGGCGTGGGCCAGCCGGCCTACCTGGAGGCCTTGGTGAACAACGCCGTCACCAATTCAGACATCACCAACATCGTCTGGACATTGACCGTCCGTCCGGTCGGGTCCGCGGCTGCGCTGGCCGCCAGCCCGCTGGGAACCAATGTGCCGACCTACAAGATGGCCGACCGTTTTAACAATTCAGGCGCTGCGGTGTATAAAGTGCCTCAAGTGGCTGGAAATCCTGGACCCACGCTGGCTGGACGCACACTGCTGCGTCCGGACGTTACTGGGCTATACACGGTGACGGTAGCCATCCAAACCGCCAGCAGCGGGAGCACCAACCTGACCCAGAACATCTCTGCCGGCACCTACATGGGAATCAACACCTGCGCCTTCTGCCACAGTGGCGGCGTGGCGGCGCCGGACAAATATACGGGTTGGGCGGACACTCTTCATGCCACCTTCTTCACCAGGCAAATTGATGGCGGGGACGATCCCGCGACGAGCCACTACAGCAAGAATTGTATCAAGTGTCACACCGTCGGCTATGATGCCAATACCAATGCCGTTAACGGCGGATTTGACGACGTTGCCACGCAGCTCGGGTGGACCTTCCCGACAAACTTGGTCGCTGGCAACTGGGCGGCGCTGACGAACAAGCTGAAAAATCTTGCGAATATCCAGTGCGAGAACTGTCACGGCCCGGGCAGCGAACATGCCTTCGGGGAGATTCGCGACCCGTACGGCCCTGAAGCCAAAGCCGCGATCGCTGTGAGCTTCGGCGCGGGCAATTGCGCCCAATGCCACGACAGCTTGAGCCACCACTACCGAAGCGCGGAATGGAACAACTCCGGGCACGCCGTCGCGCCGCGCAGTCCTTCCGGCGCCGGTCGCGAAGCTTGCGCCCGCTGTCACACCGGCGGCGGCTTTGCCCAGTACGCAGAAACTTTGGGCACCACCAACATCTACACCACCAACAACGCGGACACCGTTTACACCGCGCTCACCTGCGCGACGTGCCACGATCCGCACGATGACAGTAATCCGCATCAATTGCGCGCCGGCCACGATATCACGCTCGGCGACGGCACGACGGTCACGAACGCCGGCGCCGGTGGCTTCTGCATGAATTGCCATCAAAGCCGCAACGGCTCGGTTACCAACAGCCTGGTCAACTGGCCTCTCGGCCTGCCCACTTGGGCGGGCGGGAGCAGTTTTGGGCTGCACGATGCTCCACAGGCCGACATGCTCATGGGCGTCAACGGTGCGACTTACGGTCAGGACATCCCCAGTTCTGCCCATCGGTTTGCGGTCACGAACACCTGTGTCGGCTGCCACATGCAAACCGTGGCCTCGAGCGATCCGGCCTTCACCAAAGCTGGCGGCCATACGTTCAGCATGGCCTACTCGGTCGTCACCAACGGCGTGACCAATGTCGTGGACAAAGTTGATGTCTGCGTTAAATGCCATGGCCCGATCGATTCCTTCAACATGGCCCTGAAAGACTACAACGGCGACGGCATCATTGAGGGTGTGCAGACCGAAGTCTCAAAACTGAAGGACAAACTCTCGACGTTGCTGCCGAATTCGACTTACCGGGCGGATGGCAACTACGTGGCTGACGGCCTCGTCAAGACCAGCACCAGCGAGAAAACGAACTGGCCGGCACAATTCTTGTCAGCGGCGTATAATTTCCGAATGGTCCGCCGTGATACGAGCCTGGGCATTCATAACACAGCCTACACGGTTGGTTTGCTCAAGGCTTCCATCGGTGACCTGACCGGAGACGCCAACAACGATGGATTGCCGGATGAGTGGCAGAACTTTTACTTCGGTTCAGCCACCGCAACCAACGCCGGGCCTAATTACAGCGCGGCTGGCGACGGCATACCCAACTGGCTGAAGTGGTCCTTGGGCCTGAACCCATTCGTGGCCGGTATCGTGGTTCCGGATGGCGTTGTCTGGGCGAATGCCAGTGAAATCGGTGGCGGCACCAACACCATTCATATCTACACTGCGGCGGAAGTGGCGTTTGATACGGAAGTGGGCAAGACGTATCAGATCCAGTCCGTGTCGTCACTGAGCGGCGGCTGGCAGAACGTGGGCAGCCCGATCCCCGGCACCGGTAACGCCATCAGCTACGTGACCCCAACGCGGTCCAACGCGCAACAGTTCTACCGCGTGACTCACACGCCGTAGCCGATAGAACAATGTCGAGGGCTTGATGCCCTCCTCTTCAACCCCTCTCCACGTTCAGTGGGGAGGGGGTTTGACAAAATTCCTTATGAAAATCCTTAACCACCAGCAAACCATGAAACTTATGAAAATCCTTAACCACCAGCAAACCATGAAACTTATGAAAATCCTTAACCACCAGCAAACCATGAAAAGAAACATCCTGATCCTCAAAATCCCCAACAACTGGTCGCGCCGGCTCGTCGGCGCGAGCCTCCTTGCGATCGCCTTTGCCTGCAACAACAGCTTTGCCTATCCGCGATACAACGACGTCGGCGCCGGTGGCGGCTGTTCCGACTGCCATGGAGTCTTCACGGGCAGCATCTCCCCCAAAGGCACGGTGTTTCCTTCGAGCAGCAAGCATGAGATGCACCGAGCAGCCGCCAATATGAACACGGATTGCAACCTCTGCCACACCGCTGGCGACAATAGGAATCCTTTCATTGGATCCTCGGATGGCACCGCCAACAACCCGGGGTGGGGCTGCACGGGCTGCCATGTGGCGGAAGGATTGCGCGCGCACCATGCGGCCAACGGCATTGCTGACTGCGCTGGATGCCACACCGACGGGCCCGCTGCCGCCGAGAATGTGAACCCGCCGTATTATGGCACCGTGGATACCAAAGCCAACAATCCCGGCAATACCGCGCTGGTGGCCAACACCAATGAGAATTGGTCGGTGGGCGACTTCCTGGGGTTGGATAACGACGGCAACAATCTCTATGATCTGGCGGACTTCGCCGTCGGCCCGTATCGCCTCCTGAGTGTCAACCGGGAGGGCAATAACGTCCGCGTCACGTGGCTAACGGCTGGAGGACGGACCGATGCAGTACAAGCGTCTGGGGCCGTGGCTGGATTGTATTCCAACGTGAGTCCTCCCCTCGCGATTCCGGGCGTGGGTCTCGTCACCACCAACCATGTCGAGGTGGGCGGCGCGACCAACACGCTGCGTTTCTACCGGTTGAAGTTTGTGCCGTAGCCAGATTACCGGAAGGATTGAAACCGTTCCGTTCACCCCTCCCCATTCTGTGGGGAGGGGTTTTCTGTTGGAAGCGGCGCAAGCACTCTTTTTCCTTCAAATCAGGACCCTGCCGATTTCCTGCCCGTCGCGTAGAAAACTTGTTGGCAGTCACCACGCAAAAGTGCTAAAGCGTCTCGCCAATGAATCGGCTTTTCTTTGGCGACAATCTGGGTTGGCTGCGCGACCCAAAGGAATTTCCCGACGAAAGCGTTGACCTCATTTACATTGACCCGCCGTTCAATTCCAACGCGGATTACAACGTCCTGTTCCGCGAAGCGTCCGGCGAAGCCAGCCAGGCGCAATTTCACGCCTTCACCGACACTTGGACTTGGGCTGACGCCGCCGAGACTTACAACCAATTCATTGACACCTGCCGGAACGTCGCCGTGGTGGAGATGATGCAAGCCTTCCACAGCTTCCTCAAAAACTCGCCCATGATGGCTTACCTCGCGATGATGGCGCCGCGCCTCGTTGAACTTCATCGCGTCCTCAAGCCGACCGGCAGCCTCTATCTCCATTGCGACCCGACGGCGAGCCACTATCTGAAGATTGTCCTGGATGGGGTGTTCGGGAAGGAAAACTTTGTCAACGAGATCATCTGGAGAAGGGCATTCGCGCACAATGACCCGAACCGCTGTGGTCGGATACATGACGTGCTCTTGCTTTACTCAAAGTCGGACCGCCGGATATGGAACCGTATTCTTCAAAAGCCGAGCACCCAGTACGTCGACACGTTCTTTGATCAATTCGACGCTGAAAAAGGGGAACGATACGCGCGGCTACCCCTCGACGCTCCACGCCACGGAAGCGGGGGAAATCTAATTTACGAATGGAAAGGGATGTGGCCGTCCGCAAATCGAACATGGTCATGTACAATCGAGAAAATGCGCGAATACGACGCGGCGGGCCGAATTCACTATCCAAAAAAAGGGATGCCCCGCTTGAAAAGATACGAGAGTGAGTATGAAGGCACCGTCATCCAAGACATCTGGACCGACATCAACAAGATTCACAATCAGTCCACTGAGAAACTTGGCTACCCTACACAAAAACCCGTGGCGCTTCTCGAACGGATCATTTCTGCGAGCAGCAATCCCGGCGGCATCGTGCTCGACCCGTTCTGCGGTTGCGGCACGACAATTCACGCGGCGCAAAAGTCGGATCGCCAGTGGATCGGCATTGATGTCACGTATCTGGCAATCAATCTCATCAAGCGCCGATTGAAAGATGCGTTTGGCGAGGAATTGCAATTTGAGGAAAAAGGCCAGCCCACCGACTTCGGCGGCGCACGGCAATTGTTTAAAAACGATCCGTTCCAATTCCAGCATTGGGCGCTCTCGCTCATTGACGCGCGTCCGCTCAAGGAAGGCGACGGCAAGGGCGCGGATCGCGGCGTGGACGGCCTGCTGTATTTCTACGAGTCCAAGGACGAGCGGCGCAAAATCATCGTGCAGGTCAAAGGCGGCGGCGTGAAGCGGAATGACGTGGCGACGTTGCTCGGCGACGTGAACAATCAGAAAGCGGCGGGCG
>CAYIOH010000315.1:0-5300 GCA_964364975.1 uncultured Bifidobacteriaceae bacterium | reverse complement strand
AGCGGCGCGCACGGAGTGACGCGCCCTACCTGCAAAACCGGATTCGTGTCCATTCGTGTTCATTCGTGGTTCATGCCTTGCGTTTCATCACGCGCACGTCGCCCGTCACGAAATCCAAAATGAAAATCTGCCCTTGCGAGTCCACGACGGCGTCCAGCCCTCCGGCGGTGCAATCGGACGGGCCGCAGGCTTTGCCGTTCTCGGAAAAAATTTCCACGCCCGCCACGACGGATTCAAACTCACCCGTCGCGCTGTAAATCTTCACGCGCGGCAAACCCTTTTCGCAGGTGACGAAGCGTCCGTCCGCCAGCAGCGCGAGGTTGATGGGATTGCAGCAACCACAGAATCCGGTGATGCCCATCGAAACCGTGCCCCACGAGCCTTCGAAGTCGCCGTCCGCCGTATAGATTTCAACGCGATGGCGGCCCGGGTTATTGACGCGGAGCAAGCCGTCGCGGGCGATCTCCACATCGAAGAACGGACTGGGAATGATGAAGCCGGGAATGTTGCGTTCTTTGTCCTTCTCGCCGATGCGGCGAACAAGTTTGCCGGATTTGTCGTAACGCAGGATCACGCGGTTTCCGGCATCGGCGGCGAACACATCGTTCTCCGTCACGGCGAGACCGGTGAGCCACGGTTTCTTGCCCGGCGAATCCCACGTCGCCTGGCGTGCGCCCTTCGCATCGAAAACTTCGACGTGATCGCGCAAGCCGATGAAGATTGGGCCGTCCTTCGCCACTGCGACACAGCGCGGCGGTTCGGCGAGCGCAATCTCGGTACCGCGCTCACCGGATTTGTCCATGGCGGTGACGTAATTGCCGGAGCAGATGTAAAGCGTGTCGTCATGAGCAATCGCCATCCGCCTCGCTTCCGGATGCGGGGCTTTCCAACGCGCGGTCTCTTCGTAGGTGATGAGCTTGGGGTCGGTTTTCTGGAGGCGGGAAATGTCGTAGGCAAAAGGATTGGGCGGGCCTTTTTGCGCGCCCTGGCTGCGTTGCGTGGCGATGGCGCTCAGAGCCGCGAGCGCACCGGCACTTTGGCCGAAGAATTCACGGCGGGATGAAAGACGAAATTCACGTTTCATGAACTGCCTCCTTTTTCCAAATTCGTAGTAGCCGACGTCGGTCGGCTCTGATTTATCCCGGCAAAAGTTTGAGCCGACTCACGTCGGCTGCTACGGAAGTTTTGAAGAACCTGCTTTGCCGAGAGCGCCTGGGGTAATCCGCAATCCTCGAACGCGCCGCAGCCGCGGCAGATGCCCTGATTGATGCAGGTTTGGCCCGGCAAACTCGCGCCGCGTCGTTTGACCAGCACTACCGACACCATACCCAGGCCAGCCAGGAGCGCGTAGCGGAGCCCACCACGCATGAATTCACGCCGACTCCTGCTGTTCTGCCCGTAAGTCTCGTTCATAACGTCGTAGCAACAATATCACCGCCGCACCCGGTCAATCCAAGCCGGTCAAGTGGGCTGGATCACCGACTTACAATCTAGACCAGCCACGATCGCTGTCGCTTGGCAATATCTCACTGACTATTGAGCCTGCCAGGACAATTATCATCTCACCCGGCACGGTGAAAATTGACCCAGCTCAAACAAGCCATCCATCCGATCAAGCATCATTGTGGCTTGCAACTGCTCACCGGGCAGGCGCTTGCAGCCTGCCCGTGCCCGCCACATGTTCGCGTTACTTTACCGCAACGTCGAGGCAAACCAAGCGTGTCAGATCGCGGATCAAGAGGCGGTTGCCAGCCAGCGCCATTGGCCCCCACGACTCCCGGTCATGTAGTGGTTGAGCTTCCGCGAGCAGATTGAACCGCATTGGTGCGGCTTCGATGAGTCGCAGTTTTCCTGAGTCGTTCAATGCGTAAATCAAGCTTTCTGCCATGAGAAACGAGCCCAACCCGAATGTTTCTCCCGGACCGCTGGTCCAAACGACTTTTCCATCCAGCCCAAGACAAACGAAACGCCCGTCCGCGCGCACGCCATAAAGACGGCCGTCCTTCAATATCGGCGTGTGCTGCGTGGCGCCGAATACTTCAGGCGTGAGCCGGAAAACCGTCTTTGGCGCGAGCTTTCCGTTCTCCTCATGGAGCTGCAACATGAGACTGCCTGCGTTGTATCCGCCGGTGAGAAAGATTTTTCTGCCGTCGAGGACAAGCGGTGAAGGCACGGTGGCGATGCTGATCTTCCAATCGCTGGTTTCAAAAAGCATTGTGCCGTCTCCGGCATCCACGCCCAGCACGCCACCGCTGGCGCAATAGACATAGAGGCGGCGGCCCGCCTGCGTGGCCGAAGCCTGCATTGCTGCGCTAGGCACGCCCGCTTCATCGCGCCGTTGGCTGGTTGCGGTCTGTGTCACTCCGGTGCGGCGAAGGCCAGCGAATTCCATCGGCATGATGGACGAGTGGGTCATTTTCCAGCCGCGCGGATTGGGCGTCTGCCAGAGCGGCTTGCCAGTGGCGAGTTCCACGGCAAGCAGCAGCGCATCCTTGCCGCCGGGCGCGAGAATGACTTTGTCGCCGTCCACCAGCGGGCATTGGCCGGCATACCACTCTGGAACGGTCGCGCCGAATTCGCGGACGAGGCTGATGGTCCATCGCAATTCTCCAGTCGCGGCGGCGAGGCACAAGACGTTGCACTTGGAATCGAGCGCGACCACAAACTTATCTGTGACCGTGGGAACAGTGCGCGTCATGCCGTGATTACGCTTGATGGTTAGCGGATAGGCGAAGCGCCAGATTTCTTTTCCGTCGGCAAGCGAGAGACAGCGCAGCGCGCTTTGCTTTGCGTCGCGGTCATAGTCGAGGAGATAAACCCGCCCGTTACGAACAGCGACGCCGGCGTAGCCCTCGCCGACATCGAGCGCCCAGAGTTCGCGCGGCGGAGAAGTTTTCCAGTCGCGAGAAAAAAACGAACCCCTCTCCCTGACCCTCGCCCCATCCGATGGGGAGAGGGAATGGCCATCGCGGTTCGGCCCGCGAAATTGCGGCCAATTGCCGGGCAGATCCGCAGGCTGGCCGGAGCCGATGATGAGTTTGCCGGCGAGAACAGGGTTTGTGCCGCCAGTCTCTCCGCCGGGCGCTGCGTCGGTGCCGGGGATGCGAAGTTTAAGACCCTCGCCGGTGCGCGAAGTCCACCAAAGCGCGAGCGTTACCACTGCCACGACTAGGACGGTCAGCGGCAGGATGGGCAGAAATTTGTTCGAGTTGGCTTTCACTGGCGCGACAATGCACGGTAAATCAAACCCGCTGCCGCAAACAATCCTTATTCGCCGGCCACCACATGACCGAGGCGTTGTGTTGCCGAAAGGACGGGGCAGAATTTTACAGAAGTGGCTTGCCGTGGCGCAGAGCGGGGAAACCGGGAGACGGTTGGAAAGATCGAGCGCGACCTTCGAGTGCTGGTGGCCGTGCGCCGACACCTTTGGTTCGCGGTTCGCACGCAACCGTGCTCCCTCAAGCCGCGCCCGGTGAAATGTTTGAAACTTCGCGCCAGACACGCCGTGTGAGCCTCGATAAAATCCATTTTCGAAATCTCCTTCATGCCGCAAAATCAATCGTTGCCTTGTTCCGCCAACGCTCGTCCGGCAATCCAGCCGGTCGTCCACGCGGCCTGAAAATTGAATCCGCCCGTGATTCCGTCAATGTCCAGCACTTCGCCTGCGAAAAACAATCCAGCACAAACCCGGCTTTCCATCGTTTTGAAATTCACCTCGCTCAACCGCACGCCGCCGCAGGTCACAAACTCGTCCTGGTTCAAACTTTTGCCGGTGACTTGAAATTCCGTGCGGAGCAATTGCTGGACGAGCTGGTGCTGCGCCGAACGCGACAACGCCGCCCAGCGGTTGTCGCGCGCCGCGCCCGAAGCGAGAACTAACTGCTCCCAAAGCCGCGCCGGCAGCGGCGCGATGGGCGAATTCACGATCAGCCGCGCCGGTTGCGAATTGCGCCGCGTTTGAAATTCCGCCGCAAGTCTTTCCGCGTTCAAGTGCGGCAGCCAGTTCACGTGCAGCGCGAAGCGATAATTCTTTTCGTGCAACGCCCGGGCGCCCCACGCCGATAGCCGCAGAATCACCGGCCCGCTCAAGCCCCAATGCGTGACGAGCAGCGCCCCGCGTTCGCGAAGCTGCGCTCCGGCCACGGACGCTTCGACGTTCCCGACGGAAACGCCCGCCAACTCCCGCAGCCACGGCGTCGCGATGTGAAACGTGAACAGCGACGGCACCGGCGCTTCAAGCATGTGACCGAGCGAAACCGCCAATTGTCCGAGCGCAGGCGTTCGGCAGCCGCCCGTCGCCAGGAGCAGCCGGTCGCAGGACAACTTGGTAGGGACGCGCTGCTGCGCGTCCTGGCCAACCGGCAGGTCGGCCCTGCCATGATTTGAAAGTGTCAGTTCAAACCCACCGTCTGACTCTTTTGCAGCGCGCTCCACGCCGCAATTCGCCATCAACTTCACGCCCGCCTTGCGCGCTGCGTTGAGCAGGCAATCAATGATTGTTTGTGACGAGTCCGTCGTGGGAAACATCCGCCCGTCGCTCTCGGTCTTGAGCTTCACTCCGCGCGCCGCGAACCACGCCACGGTATCGCTGGCCTGAAACTGTTTGAATGGCGCGATCAACGCCTGCCCGCCGCGCGGAAAATGCGTGGCAAATTCGCGCTCGTTGAAACACGCGTGAGTGACGTTGCACCGCCCGCCGCCGGAGATTTTGACCTTGGCCAGAAACTGTGGCCCGCGTTCGAGCACGACGACCTCCGTTCCCGGCGCGGCCTCCGCGCAGGTGATGGCGGCGAAAAACCCCGCCGGCCCGCCACCCACGATGACGATGCGCCGTGCCTTCATTCGCGCTCCGTTCCCTCCGCAACTTTTCGCGCCCAACGAAGTTTGGCGGACGAAGAGCGCGGGTTGTCCCGCCGTTCCGCGGGCGTGGGCCGCACGACCTCCCGCGCAATGTCCGCGTAGACTCCATCGCGCGCGCCGGCTTCAAAAGCCTTCTTCACGCGGCGATCTTCGCCGGAATGAAACGTGAGAATTGCCACGCGCCCGCCCGGATTCAGGCACGCGGGCAGGTGACGCAACAACATGTCGAGCGCGGAGAATTCATCGTTCACCGCGATGCGCAATGCTTGAAACACGCGCCGCACGGTGAGGTCGCATTCGTCCTTGTTCAGTCGCGGCGACGCAGCGCGAATGGCGTTGGCCAGCGCGTGGGTCGTGGCAAAGCTGCGCTTCGCGAGGACGACCGCCAGTTCACTGGCGCGCGGTTCATCGGCATTCTCCAAAAACAACTCAGCCAGCGC
>CAYIOH010000314.1:0-5329 GCA_964364975.1 uncultured Bifidobacteriaceae bacterium | reverse complement strand
GCCTTCCGCATTTTGCGCGAGTACCAGCGCGGCGTGATTTTTCGCCTCGGCAAGCTGCTCGGCGCCAAAGGACCCGGGCTGATCATTCTGATTCCTTGGGTGGACCGCATGGTGCGCATGGACCTGCGCGTCATCACCATTGACGTGGACAAGCAGGAAGTCATGACGCGCGACAACGTGCCGGCAACGGTGGACGCGGTGGTCTATTTCCGCGTCGTGGACCCGGTGGCGGCGGTCGTCAAGGTGGAGAACTATCTCAAGGCGACGTCGCTGATTGCGCAGACCACGCTGCGCAGCGTGCTGGGCCAGGCCGATCTGGACGAGCTGTTGTCCCACCGGGACAAGATCAACCACACGTTGCAGGAGATCATTGATCGCCAGACCGACCCGTGGGGCGTGAAAGTCACGGCGGTCGAAGTTCGTGATGTCGCGCTGCCCGAAAGCATGAAGCGGGCGATGGCCACGCAGGCCGAAGCGGAACGGGAACGGCGCGCGAAGATCGTCAATGCCGAAGGCGAATTTCAGGCCGCGGAGAAGATGGTCCAGGCCGCCGCGATGATGAGCCAGCAGCCGATCGCGCTGCAATTGCGCTTCCTGCAAACCATGCGCGAGATTTCGAGCGAGCATAACACGACGACTTTTTTGCCGATCCCCATTGACCTGTTCTCGCCGTTCCTGAAAAAAGGGTGACCGGGGCTTTGCGAGTCCGCGAACGGTTGCCGCGTAGGCGTGGCCCGGCGAAACGCCTGTTTGATGATGAACCGATGCAAACGACTGGGCTATAGCAAATGAACGCCGACACCAAAACCGCCGCCGTGCTGATCGCCTCGGCCGTCCTGTTCCTCGGGCTGGCCGTTGCCTTTCAGCGGGATTTGTGGGGGCGGCCGGCCGCGCTGCCGGTCAACCCGCTGGTGGATCCCGCGTTCACCAACCCTGCACCTACCCGGGTTTCGGCGGCCGACTTGAAGCGGACGGGCGGCGACATGACGGACTTTGAGTGCAACATTTGCCACGAGTTGAACAAGCCGGTCAACTTGAAGCTCGACGCCAAGGGTCAAGTCATCCTGCCCAAGGAACACGCCGAACTGGTCATGCATCACGGCCGGAATGACCGCAACAACAACTGTTTCAACTGCCACAATCCGCTGAATCGTGAGGAGCTGTTGACCAAGGACGGGCACAAATTGAGAATCGAGGAGAGCACGCAGCTCTGTGCCAGTTGTCACGGGCCGACCTACCGCGATTGGGAATTGGGCGTGCATGGACGGATGAGCGGTTATTGGAATCGCGCGCTGGGGCCGTTCACCCGGGTGGACTGCGCCTCGTGTCACCATCCCCACGCGCCCATTTTTGCGCCGCGCCGGCCCGCTCCCGGTCCGCATCCGCTCCGTCCGGCGCCCGTTCAGCCCACTGAGCAACACGCGAGTCACTGATATGAACGACACCTCATTCAAACAAGGCCCGGCGTGGGCGTGGTCAGACCCTTCGCAGGGGAATGGTATGAATCGGCGCAGTTTTCTTCGAGCCACCGTCGCGGCGGCTTCGGGACTGGCGGCCGTGGCTGCCTTGGCGCCGTTGCGGGAGTTGAAGAACTTTACGTCCGTGGATGAGTTCCTGCAAAAACACTATATGGAATTGACCCCGGAGCAGATGGCGAAGGCCCTCAAGCGCATCGAGAACGAAGTCGAGAAGCAATACGGTCTGCGCCCCCACGTTAAAGATTACAAGCCGATGAACGGCGTCGAGTTCGTCTATTGCCTCAACCTCACGCGCTGCATCGGTTGTCGCAAATGCGTCCATGCCTGCGTGGCGGAAAACAACCAGTCGCGCAGCCCGGAGATTCAGTACATCCGCGTCCTCAAAATGCCCAACGGCACGTTCGATACCGAAAAGGCGGACCACAATTACGCGCCTGAAACGGTGCCGGAAAAAGGCTTCTACTACATGCCGGTGCAGTGCCACCAGTGCAAGAATCCGCCTTGTGTCAAAGTCTGTCCGGTCAAAGCGACCTGGCAGGAGCCGGACGGCATCACGGTGATTGATTACGACTGGTGCATCGGCTGTCGCTATTGCGAAGCCGCCTGTCCGTACTGGGCCCGGCGGTTCAATTGGACGAAGCCTTCGATCCCGAAGGAAGGCCTCAATCCCAACATGTCCTACTTGGGCAATCGGCCGCGCAAAGTGGGCGTGATGGAGAAATGCCATTTCTGCATCCAACGCACGCGGGCCGGTCGGTACCCGGCGTGTGTGGAAGTTTGTCCCGCGGGCGCGCGCAAGTTCGGCAATATCCTCGACCCGGACAGTGAGGTTTCTCACATCCTGAAAGACAAGCGCGTCTTCGTCCTCAAGGAAGAGGTCGGCACCTTGCCGCGCTTCTTCTACTACTTTGAGATCTGATGCGCGCCGTCAAGAACTACCTCACCTTCCTCAGCCGCTGTGCGCGCATCGCCCTCGTCGGCGACTGGCGCTATTACCTGTGGGTGGGCGCGCTCGGCGTGGTGTGCCTGCTCGGTCTGAATGCTTACGCCAAACAGTTCGTCCACGGGCTGGTGGTCACCGGCATGAGCGATCAAGTGTCCTGGGGGGTCTATATCGCCAACTTCACGTTCCTGGTCGGCGTCGCCGCCGCGGCCGTGATGCTCGTGATCCCGGTTTACATTTACAAGAATGAGGAACTGGAGGAACTGGTCATCTTTGGCGAGTTGCTGGCGGTGGCGGCGATCATCATGTGCCTCGCGTTCGTGACCGTGGACCTCGGGCGGCCCGACCGCTTCTGGCATTTGATGCCCGGGATCGGAAAATTCAATTTCCCCGGTTCCATGCTCAGTTGGGACGTGATCGTGCTGAACGGCTACCTGTTGTTGAACGTGTATATCTGCGGCTACATGCTCCACAGCCGTTACCGGGGCCGACATCCCAGCAAATGGTTTTACATCCCGTTCGTTTTCATCGGCATTGTCTGGGCGGTTTCGATTCACACAGTCACGGCCTTCCTCTACGTCGGCCTGGGCGGGCGGCCCTTTTGGAATTCCGCCATCGTGGCACCGCGGTTTCTGGCTTCGGCGTTTACCGCTGGTCCGGCGCTAATCATCCTGGCGTTGCAAGTTGTTCGTCGGGTTACCTCGTACCGAAGTCCGGCTGCAATGGGCTTGGAGCGGACGGCCACCGACCTCGGGCCTGGCCGGGCCGCCGGCCTTGAAGATTTGGATACCCTGGCCGTGCATCTGCCGGCCCTCCGAAATGTTGCGAAGGAAATCCGCCACGAATGTCTGGTCGGAGCGCGCGTGTTTGAAGTGCCAACCGGCGCCGTCGTGACGCGCGAAGGCGATACTCAGACGAACAGCTTTTTCATTCTGAGTGGGCGGGTGCAGATGCGCCGGCAGGAGGGCGAGAATTTCCGCATCGTGAGAATTCTCAATGCCGGCGGACTTTTCGGTGAAATCGCCGCGCTCACCGGCGCCCCCCGCGCCGCCACCGCGCTCACCGACGGACCGGTCCAGCTCCTGCGTTTGTCGGCGGAGTCTCTGCGCCGGCTCATGCGCGACCACAAAATGCACTCGCTGATCAAATCCGGCATGGCCCGGCGGGTGGTGATTACGGACCGCGCCCTCCTCACCTTGCGCGGCATCGTCCAGGTTTCCATGATCATAAACGTGTTCCTGTTGTTCAACGAAGTCTTCAAGGAATTCTACACCGAGAGCCTCCACGGCGCCTCGGCCAAATACCTTTTCTTTGGCCTGCACGGCTATCACGCGTTAAACCCGTGGATCTGGACGGCGATCGCGTGCAACTTGACCGCGATGGTGTTGCTCATCCTGCCGGTCAGCCGTAGTTTGAAGTTCCTCGATATCGCCTGTGTGTTGGCCATTGTGGGCATCTGGATCGAGAAGGGAATGGGCCTGGTCATCCCCGGGTTCGTTCCCACGCCGCTCGGCGAAATGGTAGAATACACGCCCTCGCTGAATGAAACGCTGATTTGCTTTGGCATCTGGGCGTTCGGCCTGCTGTGTTACACGGTGTTGCTCCGCATGGCGGTGCCGATCTTGCAAGGCGAGATCTCGCAAGCGAACGAGCTGGGGGCCGAGCATCTGCAAGACACTGATGCCCAGTTGCGGGCGCTTGTTGAATCACAGTCTTCGCACAAAGCCCGTGTCGAATCCGCCCATCATTGACGACGCCCGGCAATCGTTGAACGCGCACGTCGCGAGCAAAGCCGACGAGATTCGCGCGAAATACGGTCCGCACATCGGCTGGAAAGAATTGCTGCGCATCCTGGAAGACCGCGCCTGCGTGCGTTACCCCTGTGAAATCGTCTTCGATGCCGCACCGCTGAACGAGGGTGAACTCGCGCATCCGATCGCGAAAGGCGAACGTCCGGAAGATGGCTTTACGATGTTCGTTCGCCCGATCTTCATGACGCAACTTCCGCAAGTGCCTTACCTGGTTCTTTACCAGCTTGTGTTGGTAAACTATGGTGACTTCGCTTCGCCGGACGACGCCGAGACATTCGGAGCCACGGTGCTGGGCCTTTCCAAGGACAAATATTATCGCACGCTCTGCGACATGGCGGACGTGCTGGGCATGGAGGACTCCGCGTAGCGGCCACGCCTGTCCGCCCGCTGATTGGCGCCATTCCAAAATCTCCGAACCGCCCGGCGTTGAGTCGTCCTGAACAAAACTGGCGTCGCAACAGTCTTTGTCTGCGGCGTGAAGGCCAAGAAATGTCAACGTTTCGCCAATCTTTGGTGAGCCGGCGTGTTCACGAGAAGTCAACGTTCCTGCACTTATGAATCGCGCAGCGATCAGAGAGTCGGCAGCGACCCATTCGGGAAGCAAGCTCGTTGACGTTGCGGACGATGGCTGCCAAGCTCCACCCCAAAACCTGGTTGAAAGAAAAGCAAATATGAAAAGAATACTCGTGCTCACCGTCGCCGCCCTGGCGGCAACCGCATTGACCGCTCGCGCGGGGGACGCCAAAGAAACCTTCGAGAAACAATGCGTGAAATGCCATGGCGCTGAGGGAAAAGGCGACACCAAGATGGGGAAGAAGATCGCCGCGGCGGACTTCACCGATCCCAAGGTGCAGGAAAAATTCACGGATGAGCAGATGTTCAAAGCCATCAAAGAAGGGATCAAGGACCAGGAGGGTAAGATCAAAATGAAGCCGGCTGAGAACGTGACCGAAGACGACATCAAAGCCCTCGTGAAACTGGTCCGCGCCTTTAAGAAGTAGTTCCGGGACATCCGAAACCATCCCCGGCACGTCGGCTTGGAAGCAGGAGCGCCCTAACGCAAATGCCACAACCCTACAACGTCACGGTTCCGGATG
>CAYIOH010000313.1:0-5331 GCA_964364975.1 uncultured Bifidobacteriaceae bacterium | reverse complement strand
CGCCCAAGGGGCTTGCGCCCCAATCGGCGTCCTTGATTTGCGAGCGCGGCATCCACGGTTTGTAGTGTCCGACGAAAATCTCTTCGCCCGGTTTGAGCGGATACTTCCGATCCGGATCCTGGCGATGAATTTTTACGACCTGATACTTCACCACGTAGGTGTAGCGGTAGGCTCCGAGCTTGGGAAATTGTTCCGGTCGTTCGACAAGCCGCGCCGTCACTTCGACCCGGCCAAGTTTTCGAACCATTTCATCCTCTCCAGTTTCAACGCGGCGCGCGAGCAACCAGATGCCAACGGCCAGGCCTGCCAAAACGAGTAGTCCACGCAGCCGCCCGGGGCGGGATGGATAGACCCCTGCCGGGGCGGATGAATCTCCGGCTTCCGATGCCGAAGAATCGTGTTCGGTTCGCCCGGAGGCCGGGACTTCGCTCGAATTCGTCTCGCCCATTTCGTTCGAGGATGATGAAGCAGGAGTCGGCTGGTAAATCTATTTCAATCCGATATCGGCGTAGGTCCAGTGCGGTTCAAAACCCGCCTCTCCCAACCGGAGGACCGGTCCATGCTTGGCGCCGGGATACAGAGCTTTCAACGCGTTGTAGTCGCTCGGCACGATCATCGGTGTATCCGCCAGCCGGACGATGGCCATTTCGGCATCCACGCCGCCGTCGGTTGGCGGAACCGAGAAGATCACGTATTTGTCATCGGGCGAAGTGCAGCCGTAATAGATGTGGCGGTCGCGTTCGCCGTAAATCAACGTGCGGCTTTTCCCATCCGCCGCAGCTTGCATCAACATTGTCCAGCCATATTTGTTGCCCAGCGCCGGCGTGCGATTGGAATAGATGACGCGGTTCGGATCTCCTTGAAACCAGTCCGGCGTGCAATTCAGCGCCCGCGAAAGCAGCGTCGCCTTGCCGGTTTCCAGTTCGATGCTCAGGATGTTCCAATCCTGGCCGCTGAAGTTCGCCGTCCCTACCAGCCGCTTGCCGTCGGGTGACCAGAACATCTGCTGGAAAATGCCCCGGCGCGGCATCGCCTTGATCAGCTTCCTCGACTCAGCCTCGATGATGGTGATCTTGCCTTCCCGCTTGAAAAGGCACGCAAACTGTTTGCCATCAGGACTCCACGACGCCCACGGCCATTCGCCGTCACGCCCTTGAACCACCGGATTCGACCCATCCGCATTCGCGACGACCAACGAACCCATGGCGCCCCAGCGATCGTGGTTGATGCTTTCGCCCGCTTTTTGGCGGCGATACAGTATGCGTTTGGAATCCGGCGAAAACCGCCCGCCATACTCGTTCCAATCCGGCGTTTGCGTGAGGTTGCGTTTGGCGGAACCGTCAGGTCGCGAGACGAACAAGTCGTAGTCGCCTTGGGCCGTTCCCGCGGAGAAAACAATCCAACCCTTGCCGGCCACTTCCTTGGCCAACTCGCGCACGCTGGAAGCGGTGTCCGAACGGTCGGCGAAAGTTGTCACTGAGCAACCGAGCGCCAGAAGAATTCCTCCCCACAGAGGTTGATGCCGTCTTGAATGGAGTCTGATTGTTTTGTGTCTCATCGTTCGGTTTGGTTGAGAATTATCAACGCGTAGGCGGCTTCCGATCGCTTGCTTACAACGACATTGACCACGGCTCGCCATGGAGACTTCAGTTGATGATCGGTGGTCCAAGTTGCCAATCCACCCGGTGGTTGGCGACTTTTATTCGTTCACGTTCAAGCCGCCGGAAGAAGCCAACACGCGCTCACGATCAGGCACGACCACCGCGGAATGCCCGGTGACTATAACGGACGATATCTTCAGCCATCTCCACCGAATCCGCGGTCGCCCAGATGAAGAGACGATTCGGGTCAAGCGCGCCACAGAGGATGTCCAACTCGCGCTTCAGGTCAGTGTCGTCACCGTGCCCTTTGCCATAGTAAAGTTGGACGGATTTTCCTCCCGCCTGAATGCGCCGCAGGAGATCCAGCCATTGTGACGGCAAAGGGCTGCCCGCACCTTGAATCCACTGGATGCAGTTGAGGCGCTCCAGTCGCAGCAGCAGCGGCACATGGCGGACAGCTCCGGGGCCGTCGAGGTGATACAGCGAATGGTCCACGTGGGCGCAACATTCCAGATTGTCCCGCCAGCAGAACGTCTCGAACATGGCCGGACTGATCATGCACGAAAAATCGTTTTGACCGACACACAGGAAGCGGTCGTTGCTCCATCCCATGGTCCAGTTCGATGTGCCCTGACCAGCGGGCAGGATGATCTCTGAAGCAATATCCACGACAAACTTCCACAAGTCCGTCATCTGCCGCATGGCGCGATGGATCGCAGCCGGATTGCCCGCCAGGTCCGCAGCCAAGTTTTCGGGGCCGCAGATGGCGCTCAACGCGTCAATC
The DNA here is from genome assembly GCA_964364975.1 of uncultured Bifidobacteriaceae bacterium. Classification (GTDB taxonomy): domain Bacteria; phylum Verrucomicrobiota; class Verrucomicrobiia; order Limisphaerales; family JADLHS01; genus JALOTT01. Next base: position 2,946 of record CAYIOH010000313.1, on the reverse strand, counting down.
CCCGAATGAAGATCAGGATAACCGGTGACCCATTTGCCTTTTCCGGCGCGAACCGACTCTCGCAGCACTTGCAGGTAGAGCTGCCACCAGCGGTTCGCGGGATCAATCCGCAGTTGGGGATGCTCGTCCCAATTTTGAACGAAAGGTTTGCTCCATGAGGTAAACTGTCGCGGTTGGAGCGTGAGGTCGGCGCCCAGCCACGCGGCAAATTGATCCGGTCCGAGCCACGGACAGAAAACCGGCAGCGCATCTCCGGCGAAGTGCGTGCCCGCGAGAGAGGATTCAGTGGCCGCAATCACGTAGTCCACGTTCGTCCACAATTCCTCCTCCGAGGCTGGTTCAGGAACCGACCGTGAAGGTTTCGCTCCCGGTACGGTCACCCAAAGCAACGGCCCCTCTTCGAGTTCGCCTCTCCAGAACGCTTCGTTGCGTCGAAGCGCCCGGGACAATTGCTTCTCCTCTACCCAAATTGTTTCCATCGGCTGGTGCGGTATCTCGCAAGAACGTCAACGACCGCAGCTTGATCCACTCCGCGCGCGGCAACAAGGCTTAAAGTCGCTGGATGCCGACCTTGGAAACCCGGCCGCAAATCAGTTGCACAGTTGCGCATGTTCTGCTAAAAACTCTTCGGCGAAGCGGGTGTGGTTCAGTGGTAGAATGCGGGCTTCCCAAGCCTGAGATGAGGGTTCGATTCCCTTCACCCGCTCCAATTTAATAATCCACAATGAATCCAAGCTTTTTCTTATACGCGACGGTGAAATTATGAATTCAAACGCGCAAAAAGCCTCGACCTACGCCTGGACCGTGGTGGCCTTGCTCTGGCCGGTCGTGGTGCTGAACTACCTCGATCGCCAGATGCTTTCCACCATGGGCCTCTCCATCAAGCAGGACATCGTGGAACTGCAACGCGCCGAATACTTCGGCTGGTTGATGGCAATTTTCTTATGGGTTTACGCGTTCTGCAGCCCGGTGGGCGGCGCCATCGCCGACCGCTTCAACCGTAAATGGCTGATCATCGCCAGCCTGGCAGTGTGGTCGTCGGTCACGCTGCTGATGGGGCAGGCCGCGAACTTCCACCAACTTTTCGCGTTGCGCGCCGTCATGGGCGTGAGCGAGGCGTTTTACATGCCGGCGGCCCTGGCGCTGATCGCCGATTATCACCGCGGCCCGACGCGGTCGCTGGCCGTGGGCGCTCACTTGAGCGGCGTTTACATGGGGCAGGCGCTTGGCGGCGTCGGCGGCTGGGTGGCGCAGGAAGTTTCCTGGCGCGCGGCGTTCGCGGGTTGTGGCGCCATCGGGGTCGCCTACGCTTTGGTGCTGATGATTTTCCTCCGCGAGACCAACCGCGGCAGCGCGGAGAAGGCGGCTTCCACTTCAGCCACGGGCGCGGCGGCGGGCGTGGATTGGCGGGGCTTCGTAATTCTGATCCTGTGCTTCTCCCTGCCGAGCCTGTCCGGTTGGGCGGTAAAGAACTGGCTGCCCACGTTGTTGCAGGATCGCTTCGGGCTGGCGCAGGCACCCTCCGGTCTTTGGGCCACCATCAGCCATGCCGGCCCGGCGTTCTGCGGCGTGATCGTCGGGGGGTGGCTGGCGGATCGTTGGTCACAGCGCAACGTCCGGGGGCGCACCTACCTGAGCGCGCTGGGCCTGGCTCTGCTCGTGCCCGGGATATTGGTCATCGGCCTGGCGCCGGGATTTGCCCTGACCATCGCCGGCTCGCTGCTTTATGGCTTTGGCTTCGGCATGTTTGACGCGAACAACATGCCCATCCTCTGCCAGCTTGCCCCGGCCCGTTTCCGCGCCACGGGCTACGGGTTGTTGAACTTTTTCGGGATCGCCTCGGGTGCTGCCCTGACGCCGTTGCTCGGCAAACTCAAGGACAGCGGCGTGCCGCTGGCGGTCGGTTTTGCCTATTGCGCGATCCCGGCTCTGCTCGCGGCGGTTTTGATGTTCCGGCTGCGCCCCAAGGATCGTGATCGTGGCGCGCTGGTTTCAACGGAGACACGGCATGACGAATCGCCACCAGTCAAATCTGACCTGTCGCTCGCGCGCATTGGTTCTGTCTTTCTGCCTTGGCTGCGCGATCACCGGGCGCGCTCTCGATTTGCGGAATGCCGTTGTCGTCTCTGCACCCGAAACCTCCGTGCGACAAAAGCAGGCGCTGACGATGCTGGTCGAAGAAGTCGAGAAGCGCACCCGCGTGATTTGGCCGACGATGAATACCTGGCCCTCATCGAACGCGCCCGTCATTGCGGTTGGTCCCGCGTCCGAGCTCGCGAAATTCGCCGGCCCCTATTCCAAGGAATTGCTGGCGGTGCGGAAAGCCAGTGGCCCCGAAGGCTACCGGCTCTGCGTCAAGCGCGGCGCGGCGAGTCCGGGGGTATTCGTCATCGGTGACGATGCGCGCGGCGTGCTGTTTGGCGTTGGCCGATTGCTGCGCGAACTGCACATGCAGCGCGGCAGTGCGACCCTCGCGGATGAACTGGACATCACCACCGCGCCCAAGTATCCGCTGCGTGGGCATCAACTCGGCTACCGGCCCAAGACCCATTCCTACGACGCCTGGGACCTGCCCACGTGGGAGCAATACCTCCGCGACCTCGTCGTCTTCGGTTGCAACGCCATCGAGTTGATCCCGCCGCGCTCGGACGATGACCGCGACAGTCCTCATTTTCCGCGACCGCCGATGGAGACGATGACCTCCATGTCCGGCCTCGCCGACGCCTACGGCCTCGATGTGTGGGCGTGGTATCCGGCGTTGGACAGCGATTATTCCGATCCGAAAACCGTCGAGTTCGCGTTGCGCGAATGGGGCGAAGTTTTCTCGAAGCTGCCCCGCCTTGATGCCTTGTTTGTTCCAGGCGGTGATCCCGGTCGCACGCCGCCGAAACTGCTAATGCCTCTGCTGGCGAAACAAACCGAAAACCTGCATCGCTATCATCCCAA
>CAYIOH010000312.1:0-5334 GCA_964364975.1 uncultured Bifidobacteriaceae bacterium | reverse complement strand
CGCCGGATTTTCGCTCACCGAGTAGAGCGGCACCACCGGCACGTTGTTTTGCCGGCCCAACTCCAGCATGCTCGTCATGATTTTTGTCGCTTCCAGGTCATCCTGCCACCGCGGGCGCTCGACGTTTTCCAGTGGTCCGGGCAGCACCACGGCCAGTTCCTTCACGTAGAGCACGTAGAGCGTGCCCTGCCGCAGACGCGCTTCTTCGATGGCAAAGCCCAACACCGGCGTCAGCCCGCGCGCGGCGACGAGGATGGACTGGCCGGGGCTGAGGTTGATTTTGAAATCCAGCGCCGTTTCGGGAGATACCCCGGCGGCCACATGTTCGGGAATGGTCACCGTCCGCAAACCCGCGCGCCGCTGCGCGTACGCCCGCAGTCCCAGTCCTGTCCCCAGGACACAACACGCAAAAAACAACGCGTCCGTCTTCGTCTTGGCGATCGTCAGTTCAACGCAGAACAGCGCCACAAACGTCAGGCCCATCACGCCACGTTCATACCATTTGAGCGCCAGCTTGGGATTGAACGCGCAAGAACCGAGATTCACCGCGATGGCGCCCACTACACCGATGGCATACAGGCCGGCCAGTGATTCCAAGTCGGCCGAAAACGCCGCCACGAGGAGTGGCAGCACTGCCGCAATGACCAGCGGAATCCACGGCACGCCGTGCGGACTCAGGCGCGTGAAGCTGCGTGGCATTTCGCCATCGCGGGCCATCATGTAAGTCAGGCCGATCAGCGCGCCAATGGCCGTGTTCACCGCACTCAACAGCAACAACCCCACGACGACACCGACCACCAATCCGAAAATCTGTCCGAAGTGTTCGCCCAACGCCATCGAGCCGTATTGCTCGGCGAGAAACCGCATCATGTCTTCCCAACGCGCCTCCAGTTGCGACTGCTGGCTGCGCGGCAGCGACAGCATCGCCCAACCCAACAACGACGTGCCCAGCACCACCTCGAGGGCCACCGGCCAGATCGCCTTGCGCGCCGTCCGCCCCACGCGCGGCTGGTCCATGGTGGCGTCCGGGTCGAGTTTCATCACGCCCGTCAGATTGGCGATGGCCTCCACGCCGCTGAGGGCCAGAATCACGCCGACGAACGCCAGCCAGTTTTTGCGAAATCCTTCGTGCGAGGTTTCGAGGTTGGCGAAGGAAAGATGCGGCGCGCTGAAAATGACAATCAGCCCAACGACCACGACCATCGGCACGGCCAGCGACATCGCGAAGCTGCCCGTATGCTTCGGCCCGAAGTAATTCATGACGCCGATGGCCACGATGATGCCCATCGTCGCCCAACGCGTATACCCATCCGGAACGCCGAAGTAACGCATCGCCGCCCAACCACTCATCGCCGCCGTGACCGTAAAATTCGCCACCAGCAGCAACGCGCCCATCACCGCCAGCAACCGGCCCTGATGCCGTGCCGCCGAATACACGCCGCCGCCATCGGGGAAATGTTTGCAGATGACGATGTAATTGTAGCCGACGACCGCTGTGAGCGCGCACACCGCGAGAATGATGGGCAGAGCCGAGTAGCCCGCCACCAGAAAGGCCAGCCCGATGACGTAGGCCTTGCTCGTGCCCCAATCGCCGTAGAGCAACGCCGCGGCGCGGCGCCAGTCGAGATTACGCGGACGATGAACGCCGGAGCCGGTCATCGGGCGGGAACGCAAGCCGGAATCGCGCCTGGCAATTCGCGCAGCGCTGCCGGTAGGCTCGAGACGAATGAACTCATGGGCGGGGATTGTGGGCGGGCCGGTGAAGTTTCGTCAATGAACATCGCGCCCACGCGCGGCAAACCGTTGAGCCATCGAAAGAAAATGGTCGGAGCGACAGGATTCGAACCTGCGATGTCTTGCTCCCAAAGCAAGTGCTCTACCAGGCTGAGCTACGCTCCGACGGCGGTGCCATGATTGCAGGAAATGTCCGCTGCGCAATGTCTTTTTGCGGCTTTTTGTGGCGGATGCGATTGTTGGAGTGATGGAGTGATTGGCAAGCGCTGTTCCCTGTTCAACACTCCTCCATCATTCCAACGCTCCAGTCCCTGGCCCGGCGTTATTGCTCGACGCGTTCACGCCCCATGTTAAATTGCCTTCGTTATGTCAACCACCGCCCCCATCGCGCCCGTTGCGCCCAAGAAAATCAATTTGCGCCGCCCTGACATCATGCAGGCCGTGCAGGCCCAGGTGCTTTCCCATTACCGCAGTGAACTGGTCGAGCGCATTCGCGCCAACGGCCATGTGCTTTCCGCCGACAACCTCACCATCAAGCTCGCGAAGGAATTCGGCTTTTGCTACGGCGTCGAGCGCGCCATTGATCTCGCCTATGCCGCGCGCAAATCGTTTCCCGCCGACAAACCGATCTTTTTGCTCGGCGAAATCATTCACAACCCCGAGGTCAACGACCAGATTCGCAATCTCGGCATCAAGACCATTTCCAACAAACCGACGGACGCGGAGCTGAGCCAGTTGCACTGCGACGACGTGGTCATTATCCCGGCGTTCGGTACAGAGGTCGCCACGCGGCGCAAACTGGAGGAGAAAGGCTGCCTCCTCGTTGACACCACCTGCGGCGACGTGATGAGCGTGTGGAAACGCGTGCGTCAATACTCCAAGGAAGCCGTCACCAGCATCATCCACGGCAAAGCCAAGCACGAGGAAACGAAAGCCACCACCTCGCAAGCCACGGCCTACGGCACGGGCCATTATCTCGTGGTCTATAACCTCGATGAAACCGACTACGTTTGTAACTTCATTCTCCACGGCGGAAACCGGGAGGAATTTCTGGCCAAATTCAAAGGCGCGTATTCCAGCGGCTTTGATCCCGACGCGCATCTCCAGGCCGTCGGCGTCGCCAACCAGACCACGATGCTTCGTGGCGAAACGGAAGAAGTGCAGCGCCGGCTCAAAGCCGTGATGGAAAAGAAATACGGCGCGGCCAGCGTGGACCGGCATTTCCGTTTCTTCGACACGATTTGCGGCGCGACCCAGGACCGCCAGGACGCCCTCCAAAAACTTCTCGCGCAGCCGCTCAATTTGCTCATCGTCATCGGCGGCTACAATTCGTCGAACACCTCGCACCTCGCGGAAATGGGCGAAGCCAAGCTGCCCACTTTTTTCATCAAGAACGCGGCCAAGATGGTTTCGGACAAACTGATCATCCACTATGACCAACACGAGAAACGCGAAGTGGAAACGGGCGATTGGTTGCCCTCCGGCAAGGTCACCGTTGGCATCACCGCCGGCGCGTCCTGCCCAAACAATTTAATCGAAGACACGATCCGCCGGTTGTTTGAACTGCGCGGAATTTCCGTGCAGGAATTGCTGGCGAACTGAACGGCGTGCCTGTCGAATCCTGCACCTGACACCTTCCTGACCCTCTTGACGATTTGCCACGGTTACGATCAGCTCGTTTCACGAAATCGCTACACGGCCGCTTAACTTGCGACAGCGGGTTCCGACCATATACTGACGCGCTGTGATTGCACCCCGAAAAACCCGCGTCGTTTGCGGCATGAGCGGTGGAGTGGACTCCTCCGCCACGGCGGCGTTGTTACTGGAGCAGGGCTACGACGTGGTGGGCATCACGCTCAAGCTCTGGCCGCAGGACTGCGTGAATCGCGCCGAGGACAAGTGCTGCGGCCCGCAAGCCGTCACCGACGCCCGCGCCGTCTGCCACAAGCTGGACATTCCGTATTACCTGATTGACGAAGCCGCCGACTTTCAGAAACACGTCATCCAGTATTTCGCCGACGAATATAAGGCGGGGCGCACGCCCAACCCGTGCGTGATGTGCAATCAGAACCTCAAGTTTGGCCGGCTGATTGATCGCGCGGACCAGCTCGGTGCGCAATTCATCGCCACCGGCCATTTTGCGCGCGTTGAATTTTCCCCTCACTTGGATGGTAGGGCCGACCTGCCGGTCGGCCAGAACGCGCAGCAGCGCGTCCCTAGCAAATTACCGGGGCGTTACCTGCTCAAGCGCGGTCGCGACTTGCGCAAGGACCAGAGCTACTTTCTGTTCTCGCTGCGACAGGACCAGCTCGCCCGCGCCATGTTTCCGCTCGGCGAAAAGACCAAGAGCGACACGCGCGAAATCGCCCGCCATTGCAATCTCAAGACCGCCGACAAGGAGGAGAGCATGGAAATCTGTTTCGTGCCGGACAACAACTACGGCGGATTTCTCCAGCAGGCGAACCTCGTCCAGAAGCATCGCGGCGAGATTGTGAATCTCCACGGCCAGGTGCTCGGCCATCACGACGGCATTGAATTCTACACCATCGGCCAGCGCAAGGGTCTGGGACTTTCGTCCCCGCAACCGCTTTACGTCATCGAACTCGACGCCGCCGATAACCGCGTGGTCGTCGGCGATGATTCCGCGCTCGACCGCAATGAATTCAACGTGGACCGTTGCAATTGGATTCCGTTCGACGCTCCACCTTCAACTCTCGAAGTCACCACGAAGATTCGCTACAACCATCCTGGCACAGCGGCGACCGTAACGCCGCAACCCGGCGGTCGCGCGCAGGTAAAGTTGCACGAACCACAACGCGCCATCACGCCCGGCCAGGCGGCGGTCTTTTATCAGGACGATCTCGTGGTCGGCGGCGGCTGGATTACGGGGTGAGGCGATCAAGGCAAAAGCCGCACGCGATAAAATCGCTTATTCTGGAGTGCGCCCACTGTGTTGGTCGCTTGCAGGATGCCACCAGTCCCGGAAACGCTCTGGTTCGTTGAAATCCAAGTGCCGATGTTTAGATCGTCTTTCCATTCGAGCAGGTACTGCTTCCCGGCACTGGACGAGAAATTGATGCGAACGTCGGGGCCGACAATCTCTGCCGATGTGATGGTCAACGCACTGGACGGATCGTTGGGGTCAGTGCCGGCCAAATACTCTTGAAGATTTGTCAGGCCGTCACCATCCGCGTCCTGGTTGGCATCGGATGGGTCGTTGCGATTCAAACCGTGAGCCGTTTCCCACCCGTCGGGCATGCCGTCGCCATCCGTATCTGCCATCGCACCTACGATAATCGTCAGGTTTGTTCTATTTCCAGCAGCATCATAGGCATAAGTAATCATGGAGCCATCGGAATAGTCAGCCCGGATAAGCTGACTTAGCGCATCATAAGTGTAAGATGTGGCCTTCAAATCCGCAGGATCAAAAATGAGCAGATCCACTGGACAGTCACCGCCGCCACTGTTCCCCGCTGAATCTTGGGCAATTACGCGGATTCGTCCGCGCAAGGTTGAAGCGACATCGTTCGGTATTGTCCAGTAGAAGGAGTAGATGTTTGACTGTAACCCGCTGGCGACGAGAACCGGAAAGCTCGCGCC
>CAYIOH010000311.1:0-5345 GCA_964364975.1 uncultured Bifidobacteriaceae bacterium | reverse complement strand
AATCTCAAATCCAACGCCGAGAACGTGATTGATTGCGCCGGCGTGTTTGTCGCCATCGGTCACGTGCCAAACACCAAACTTTTCCAACCTTTCATCAAAATGGACGCCAACGGTTACATCCTCCGAACGGAAGGCGCTTCAACGAACGTGCCAGGTGTGTTCGTCGCAGGTGATTGCTCGGATCACGTCTATCGCCAGGCCATCACGGCTGCGGGCATGGGTTGCGCGGCGGCGATTGAAGCGGAGCGATTTCTGGCGTCCTTAAATTCGTAGGCCAACCCAGAAAGCGAACCGGAATTTTGTAACTGAGGCGAGAACCCGTTCAGTGCGCCAGTGGCGTGATCGCGCGCTCAATCAAGCCGACCAGCCAACCCGGAAAGCAACCCAGCAGCACCACACTGAGCGCGAGAATTGCCAGCGTGATCTGCGTCACCCACGGCACGGCAATGCGCGTCGCATCCGTTCCATCCGTCCTATCCGCCACATAAACCTGTTTGAGCACTTGTAGATAGTAGTAAAGCGACACCGCACTCATGGCGATGGCGAGGATCACCAGCCAGAGGAGACCCAGATCAGGTGCGCCGGATTTGATCGCTGCGGCGAACACGTAAAATTTTCCGAAGAAGCCAGCCAACGGCGGAATGCCTGCCAGCGACAGCATGAAAACCATCATGCACAGCGAAACCACCGGCGCGCGGCGGCTCAAGCCGGCAAAGCTTGTCAGCTTGTCGTCCCCTGCTCCGCTTTCCACGACCGCCACGACGCCGAATGCTCCGATCGTCGTCAGGCCGTAAGTCACCGCGTAGTAAATCAACGAAGCCACGGCTTGCTGGTCGTGCGACAGCACCGCCAGCAGCATGTAACCCGCGTGCGCGATAGCCGAATAGGCGAGCAACCGCTTCACGCTGGATTGCACGATGGCGGCGAGATTGCCGAGGATCATCGAAAGCCCGGCCACAATGGCGATCACCGGCACCCAGCCGGCCGCGAAGGCGTGATAGCCTGCACTTCCTTGAGGTATGTTCCCCTCGAAGCCGATTCTCATCACTTGGGCAAAGATGAAGAAGCTCGCGACCTTCGAGCCTGAAGCAATGAATGCCGCGCTTGGTGTTGGCGCGCCTTGATAAGTATCCGGCGCCCACAGATGGAACGGCACGGCAGCCACCTTGAAGCCGAAGCCGATCACCGTCATCACAATCGCGACAACGAGCAGCGGATCAAGGCCCTTACCGGCGAGCGCAATAGCGATCTGGCCGAGATTCGTCGAACCGGACAAACCGTAGAGAAGACTCAGGCCAAACAACATGAACGCCGCGGACATGCCCCCGAACAGGAAATACTTTAGCGCCGCCTCAGCCGACTTGATGTCGCGCTTGTTGAAGGCCGTCAGCACGTAGAGCGAGAGGCTTATCAATTCGAGCGACACAAAGATCATCAGGATGTCTTCGGCACTGACGAGAAACATCATGCCCACAGTTGCGAGCAGGATGAGCGCAAGGTATTCGCCAACGTGCGTGGTGAAGTTCGATTCGATAGAGATCAACACCGTGAAGACGGTCAGGGCCAGCAGGCAGATCTTCACAAGTTGCGTCAGCGGATCCACCACCAGCATCCCGTGCAAGGCATTATCGTGCGCCGGCATCACCAGCATCCACATGATTGCCGCCAGACAACCAACGCACGCCAACATCCCACCGATGATGAAGCGCAAGCGGGTGTCCAACCCGCGCATCGAAGTCAGGTCAATACCCAGCACGGCGAGAGCGGCGATGACCACGAGGGTTTCCGGCGCGGCGAGCTTGAGCAGTTCGAGATAGCTCATTGCGCGCCTCCTTTCCGCAGCCAGTCAAAGAGTGGTGAGTTGAAGCTGGGCACGATCACATCAAGCAGTAGTCGCGGATAAAGTCCAATGAGCAAGCTCACGCCAATCAGCATGACCGCACCAAGTCGTTCGGGGACGGAAATAGGCTCAAGATCGTGATGATCGCCGTGCGCTTCAGCTGCTTGCGGTTCGGCTTCGCCAAAGAATGCCTTCTGCATTGCACGCAAAGTGTAGGCGACGCCGATCACGATGCCCACACCCGTAATCACGGCCAACGTTGGGTACGCCTTCCAGGCACCAATGAGCACCTGCAATTCCGCCACGAATCCGCTGAACCCCGGCAATCCCATCGAAGCAGCGCCTGCAATGACAAATGTCACCGCCGCGAACGGCATCGCCTTCACCAGATTCATTCCCTCCAGCACGGACAACTCCCGAGTATGCGTCCGGTCATAAACCATCCGTCCTACCACCGCGAAGAGCAGCCCCGCGATGATGCCATGCGAGAACATCTGCAACACCGCGCCGCTCAAGCCGATCGTGTTCAGCGTCACAAGACCGAGCAACACGAAGCCCATGTGACTCACGCTCGAATAGCCGATGACGAATTTGAAATCCTTCTGCACCAGCGCGACCATTGCACCATACACAATCCCGATCACCGCCAGCACTGCGATCCAATACTTCCACGCCTCCAACCCTTCCGGGAACAACGTCATCGCCACGCGCAGGCAACCGTAAGCGCCCAACTTCATCACCACGCCGGCGAGTAACATCGAGGCGGCGGTCGGTGCGGCTACGTGACCGGTTGGTGCCCAGGTGTGAAACGGCCACATGCCCGCGAGAATCGCAAAACCCACAAACACCAGCGGAAACGCCCACATCTGGAAGTCGTGCGGGAATGGATACTTCGCCAGTTCCATCACATTGAACGTGTGCGCACCCGACACGACATACGCTGCAATCAGGCCGACCAGCACCATCGCGCTGCCAACGAACGAGTAGAGCGCCAGCTTCATCGCGCCGTATTCCTTCCGCGTCGAACCCCAGATCGCGATGATGAAATACTTCGGGATGATCGCCAGTTCGTAGAACACGAAGAGCAGGAACACGTCGAAGCTCAGGAACACGCCATACACGCCGCCTATGAGCGCGAGGTAAAACGCGAAAAACTCCTTCGCCCGATGCTCGATGTTCCAGGAGAAAAGAATTCCACCCACCGCCGCCAGACCTGTGAGCAACACCAGCGTCAAACTGATCCCATCCGCCGCAAGGTCATAACGAATGCCGAGAGAATGAATCCAATCGGCGCTCGCCACGGTCACAATCTTGCCAAGCTTGATTTCAGGCGTCGCCTGGACAAACCCCGCCAGCGCCACGAGCAACCCCGCCACGGCTGAGAGCATAGCCACCTTGCGCGCCGCCGAAGCATTGCCCTTCGGCAGGAGCATCAGCACCAGCACGCCAAGAAATGAGATGTAAATCGTCCAGGCCAGCATCGTCATCGTTTCTGGGAGGGACGTGTTCCACCGCGTCCCTGACTTGTCCTGCAAATTAAGATGGGGACGAGGTGGAACTCGCCCCTCCCTTGAAATGGATTTCTTCGGGCGTTCATCACCATGGCAAAACGTTGAGCATTCCCCAAAACGGCCAGTCTTCTGGCTTGGCGGCCAAGCCTTTTCTCACCGGATTCTCACGAATGTAGTTCCATTTGTCCGTGTAGCTCTCTGAGCGTCGCAATCGCGTGTCCCATCCGTCCCGTTGGAAGTGCCACGGTTTATCGAGATGCTTCCGTTTGAACTGGCTCTTCCAATAGGAAAGCCATTGCTGAAATGTGAAATTCAAATCGCGCGGCGCGCAGAGCAGATGAAGATGATCCGGCATCAGCAAATAGTAACCGACCAACCACGTATCGGCTTCCCGCCAGACTTTTTCGAGGGATTCCTGCACGACTTTTTGAGTAAGCCACGGCTCGCGCTTTTCAGTGCATACGGTCAGAAATACGATCGTAGGTTGATTCAACGAAATCAGAACACCGCGAGCCGGATGCTTGCGCCCGACCACATCGCTGGGAGGGACGCGTTCCACCGCGTCCCTGACTTCCTTTGCAAATTGAGATGGGGACGAGGTGGAACTCGTCCCTCCCAGTTGATGTTTATCCGTGTTCATCCGTGGTTAAAGTTTCAGTTGCTCCACCATGTGCACCGCCGTGGGATTGATCACGTCCAGCACCAGCCGGGGATACAGTCCAAGCACGAACATCAAAATGATTGGAAGCGTGACCAACGCAATCTCGCCCGGCGTAAGATCAGGAAACTTGGACCATTTCTCATTCAGCGGCCCATTGAAGACGCGTTGCAAAATTGTGAGGATGAAAATCGCCGTGACGAGCAGGCCGATCACTGAGAGTGACGCCGAGCACGTCGCCAGGGGGAACACGCCCTTGAAGATCAGGAATTCGCCCACGAAACCATTCAGTCCCGGCAGTCCGAGCGACGAGAACAAGGCGATGCCCATTAGCCCACAAAGCACCGGGGCGACTTTGCGCAACCCGCCAAAATCATTCAGTCCGCGCAAACCGCCACTGCGTTGTTCAAGGAAGCCGATGAACATAAACAACGTCGCTGCCGTGAGACCATGATTGAACATTTGCAGGAACACGCCGTTGAGGGCGGCAGCCTTTTCGACATCAGGCGTGGCGGCGTTGACCGTGTATCTCGCCACCGCGAAGATCGCGAGCAGGCAGTAACCGAGGTGGTTGATTGAGGAATAGGCAAGGATGCGCTTCAGGTCGCGCTGCGCGAACGCGGCGCACGCAGAGAACACGATGGTGATGACCGCAAGCGAGAGCAGAATGAATTGCACACGCGGCTCGTTCAACTGCGGCGTGAAGATAGGCAGGACGATGCGGATAAAGCCATACACACCCATCTTCGACATCACGCCCGTGAGCAACATCGTCACGCCGCTCGGCGCTTCGGCATACGTCGCCGGCAGCCACGTGTGAAACGGCATCAACGGCACCTTGACTGCGAAGCCCAGCAGCACGCCGCCGAAAACGATCAGCGCGAGCGGGCCAGTATTCAGGCTGTACCAACCGAGCTTCGCCGCGAGCGCGGAAGCCAGCGTGCCGTTGCGGCCAAGCTCGGCGAGTTCGGTGAAATCGAATTTGCCGGTCGAAAGGAAGATCGCGAGAAAGGACAGCAACATCGCCACGCTGCCCACCATCGTGTAAATGAAGAATTGCGTCGCGGCCGACGCGCGTTGCGGTCCGCCCCAGAGCCGCACGAGGAAGAACGCTGGAATCAAACTCAGCTCCCAAAAGATGAACCAGTGGAAGAAATTCAGCGCCGTAAACGTACCAAACAAGCCGGCTTGCAGGAAAAGGATGAGCGCATAGTAAAGCGGTGAGTCGGTAGGGCGCGTCACTCCGTGCGCGCCGTAGGCGGGCAGAGGACTGCCCGCCCTGCCCCACGACGCCAGCATCGCCATTGGCGTGATGATGGCCGTCAGCAGAACCATC